>CACZQZ010000086.1 GCA_902783405.1 uncultured Erysipelotrichaceae bacterium | reverse complement strand
ACTATGAAAACAAGATGGGGTGTTTGTAATAAAAGAGATGATTCTGTAACTTTAAATTCAGAGTTACTTAGAGAGCCACTTGAATGTTTAGATTATGTAATTACTCATGAATTATCTCATTTTGTTCATTTTGATCATTCAAAAGAGTTTTGGAAATTAGTTGAAAAATATAATCCTGATTATAAGAAAGTTAGAAAGTATTTAAAAGGGTGAGGTTATGAAAAAAGTAAAAACAGTATTTATTTTCCTTCTATGTACATGTTTAATTGTGCCTAATGTTTATGGTGCAGAAAAAACACTTGGTGCCTTAAAAAAAGAATTGGCAGATTTAGAAAGTAAATTAAAAGCCAATGAAGAGCAAGCAAATCAAACAGAGCAACAAAGAAAAGAAACACAACAGAATATTAATAATATTAAAGCTGAAATACAAAAAGCCAATGAAGATATTAATGCTTTAACAGCTGAAATTGAAAAATTAAATAAACAAATGGAAGAAAAAGAAAAAGAAATAAAAAATGTTATTAATTTTGTGCAAGTTGCTAATGGAGAATCTGCTTATATGGAATATATCTTTGGAGCAAAAGATTTTACTGACTTTATCTATAGAGTAGCAGTTTCAGAACAGATTGTTAAATATAATGATACCCTTATTGATGAATACAATGCACTTATAAAGAAAAATAATGAAAAAAAAGAGGAACTTAAGAATAAACAAATAGAGCTTGGTAAAAAGCAGCAGGAATTAGAACTTGAAATGGCTAAATTAGGAGAAAAGTTAAAATCATTAGAAGAGGGGGAACAGAGTTTATCAGCGTCTATTAAAACGGCAAGAAAAGCTGTTCAAAATCTAGAAAATCAAAAATGTAAAGATAGTGAAACAGCTACAACTTGTTATAAAAGGCTTCATCCTCCTATTCAAACATCTTCTGGTTCTATTAATACATCCGTTCCAGGAGGAGTATTTACAAGACCAATTACAAGTGGTGTTGTATCTAGTGAATATGGAAATCGATATCATCCAACAAGAGGTTATTATACACTTCATACCGGAATAGATTTAGCTAATTCTGGATCAAGTATTCCAGTTTATGCATCTACAGAGGGAACTGTTGCGGCAATCGTAACAAGAGCCAGTTGTGGTGGTAATCAAATATATATTCACCATATTGTAAATGGAAAAGCTTTTACTACTGGTTATATGCATTTAAGAAGTATCAATGTTAGTGTTGGACAATATGTGACAGGAAATACCGTTATAGCTACTATGGGAGGAAATCCAAGTATCGAATATTGGGATGGATGCTCAACAGGACAACATTTACATTTTATTGTAGCGTCAGGTTTATATTATGTGGATTATTATGATTATAATTCATTTAAAAGTCATACCATGAATCCTAGATATGCGGTTTCTTTTCCATCGACAGGTGGTTGGTTTTCAGGAAGACTATAAGTCTTCTTTTTTACTAGTATTTTATTAAAAAAAAAGATATAATAGTAATAGAAGAGAGGGATAATATGGAAAATAAACTTTTACAAGCTGCATCTAAACTTCATTTAAAAGAAGAAGATTTATCCTTTTATGGAAAAGATAAAGCTAAAATTATAAAAAAAATAGATTCTTTTAAAAAGGGGAAATTAATATTAGTAACTTCTATTAATCCAACTCCTTTAGGAGAAGGAAAAACAACCATTACAATTGGTATTAATGATATATTAAATCGTTATGGTAAAAGTAGCGTCGCAGTACTTAGAGAGCCATCATTAGGTCCAGTTTTTGGAAGAAAAGGTGGTGCTACTGGAGGAGGTAAGGCGTCTTTAATGAATCCAGATGATATCAACCTTCATTTTACTGGCGATTTTCATGCAATAACAAGTGCTAATAATTTACTTTGTGCTGCACTCGATAATCATATTTTTCAAGGAAATGAACTTGATATAGATGAAAACAATATTGTCATACATAGATGTATGGATATGAATGATAGAGAACTTAGAAATATTACACTTAGAAGCGGACGAAAAGAGAAATTTGAAATTACTACAGCAACAGAAATGATGGCAATATTCTGTTTAAGTAAAAATTTGGAAGATCTTAAAAATAGATTAGGAAAAATTATTATTGCCTATGATAAAAAAGGGAAAAGAATATATGCAAAAGATTTAAAAATAGAAAATGCTTTACTTCGTTTATTACAAGATGCCTTTGATCCAAATTTAGTTATGTCAGAAGAAGGAAATCCTGTTATTGTTCATGGTGGTCCTTTTGCGAATATTGCTCATGGATGTAATTCTATAAAAGCAACTTCTTTAGCGCTTTCTTTAGCAGATTATGTTATTACAGAAGCAGGCTTTGGTAGTGACTTAGGAGGACTTAAATTTTTAGATATCAAATGTAGAATGAATGATTTAAAACCATCTTTGATTTTAATTAATGCTACGATTAGAAGTTTAAAATATCAAGCTAACACTTTAGAAGAAGGAATATCTAACTTACAGTATCATATAGAAAATATGAAATCATTTTATCCAAATATTGCTGTAGTTTTAAACAAATTTGAAAGTGATGCAGAAGAAGAAATTGATTTTATAAAAGATTATTGTGAAAAAATGAATGTACCTTTTATGGTTTGTGATAGCTATTTATATGGTAGTGAGAATAAAGAAGAAATTGTAAATACTATTGATTCTTTATGTAAAGAAGGGGAAATTAACTTTCCATATGAACTTACAGATTCATTAGAAGACAAAATCGATAAGTTATGTAAAAAACAATTAAAGGCAAAAGAAGTCGTTTATGATGATGTTGCACTTCAAAAAATAAAAGAAATCCATGATCCATATCCAATATGTGTTGCTAAAACACAATATTCTATCACAGATGATCCTGAAAAGTTAGGATATCCAAAAGATCATACAATGAGGGTAACAGATATAAGAGTACAAAATGGTGCAGAAATAATTACTGTATACATGGGGAATATTTTAACTATGCCTGGACTTAATAAAACCCCAAATTATTTAAACTTTTAAGTATTTATAAAAAAATAAATACTTTTTTTTGACTTTGAATATGAAAACAGATATAATTTATAATAGGGAGATGATAAAATGCTTGGAGATATTATTGGTATAGAAGAGAATATTGTTTTAGTAAAATTAAATATATCTTTAAAAGAAGCACAGGGACTATTAAATTTATATGTTGTTATGGAAGAAGAAAACAAAATATTTGTTGGTGAAATTATCAATATAAAAGATGGAATAGCAAGTATTAACTTAGCCGGAGAAATGATAGATAACAAATTTGTCTTTGGTGTTATTCGTAAACCTGCATTTAATGCCAACGTAAAATTAGTTTCAAAAGAGAAAATACCACTTATTATTGGATTTGATGATTTTAATGAGAAAAAGGATCTTCTTATTGGACAAAGTCCAATTTATGAAAAAGTACCTCTTGGAGTAAATATAAATTCATTTTTTAGTGGACATTTTGCTATTTTTGGTTCTACAGGAAGTGGTAAGTCTTGTGGAGTTGCTCGTATTTTACAAAATCTGTTTTATAAAAAAGAAGTTATTCCTTATAAAGCCAGTATTTTTATTTTTGATGCTTATGGAGAATATCATAGTGCTTTCAAAGATATTAATAAAACGCACCCAAATATTAATTTTAAAGCGTATACCACAAATACTAATTTTAGTGATTCAGAAATTATTAGATATCCTGCCTGGTTCCTTGGGGTAGATGATTTAGCTATTTTACTTGGTGCTGAAAAACCTTCACAAATGCCTATTATAGAAAAAGCATTAAAATTAGTTAGTGTATTTGGTAGAGAAGAAAAATTGGTTATTCGTCATAAAAATGACATTATTGCAAGAGCGTTATTAGATATTTTATCTAGTGGACGTCCACCTGGACAAATTAGAGATCAAATCTTTTCTATTTTATCGACATATAATACATCAGAATTAAATTTAGAAACGCCTATCTTTCAACCTGGATATACAAGGCCTTTAAAACAATTACTTGTGATTGATGCGACTGGAAAAATAAGAGAAATGGAACTTTTAATCACATTTATGTCTTCTTTTTTAGATGATACTTTAGAGCTTAATTTGCCAGATGGTACTTATAAATATAGTATACATGATTTAATGGATGCCTTTAATTTTGCTCTTATTTCCGAAGGTAGTTTACTTAATCAAAATGTATATGATGATGCTAATGTACTTAAAGTTCGTTTACAATCAATTGTAAATAGTGATCAAAGTAAATATTTTGATTATCCAGAATTTGTAACAAAAGATCAGTATATTAATAAATTACTTCTTGCAGAAAATGGTAAAAAAGCCCAAATTATTAATTTTAATATTAATTACGTTGATGATAGACTTGCTAAAACGATTACAAAAATATATTCAAAATTATTTTTTGATTATTGCAAAGATTATCATACGGATGAATCTATGCCTTTTCACATTATTTTAGAAGAAGCTCACCGTTATGTACAAAATGATCGAGATGTTGAATTGCTTGGATATAATATTTTTGAAAGAATTACCAAAGAAGGTAGAAAATATGGTGTTATTTTGGGACTTATTACACAAAGACCTTCTGAACTTTCTGAAACAGCCATTTCTCAGTGTACAAACTTTTTGATTTTTAAAATGCTTCATCCAACAGATATTGAATATATTAGAAGTATGGTTCCGAATATTACAAATGAAGTTGTAAAAAGACTTAGAATTTTACAACCTGGAAATTGTATCGGATTTGGTTCGGCTTTTAAAGTTCCTGTTTTAATTAAATTAGAAATGCCAAATCCTGAGCCTTCTTCATCAAGTTGTGATATTATTAATAGTTGGTTTGTTTAAAGAATTAATGAAAAATTAATTCTTTTTTTCTTTAAACGACATAAAAATGCTTTTTAATTATTTATACTTATTTTGGTGATGATCATGAAAGTAAAAGTATTTGATGAAAGTCATGAAAAAGATTTAGAAGAAGATATTAATTCTTTTTTGACGGAAGAAAAAGAACTAATAGACATAAAATATAGTGTAAGTACTAGTATCTTTTCTGAGGAACAAATCTACTGTTTTTCAGCACTTATTTTGTATAAATAAAAAAAACAAAATCATAATGAAATGAGGAGGAAAAATATGTTTGGAAATTTTACAGAAGAAGCTAGAAAAGTTCTTTCTCTTGCAAAAATTGAAATGAAAGAATTAAAGCATCCTTATGTTAGTAGTGAACATTTATTACTTGGAATTTTAAAAGATAAAAATGTTGTATCTGAAGAGTTAAATCATCAAAAAATAAATTATGATAATGTAAAAAAAGAAGTTATTTCAATTTTAGGAGTTGGTGAAAAAGAAAATCCATATTTTTTGTATACTCCATTACTTAAAAGAATTATAGAAAATGCTATTTTAGATAGTAAAGAAAATAATCATAATATTGTTACTATCGAACATTTATTTTCTAGCCTTTTAGAAGAAGGAGAAGGGGTAGCAATACGTATTTTAATAGGAATGGGAATTCCAATTGATACATTATATCAAAAGTTTTCTTATAAATTAATTCCCAAAAAAAAGAAAAAAAATAAAAAATTGTTTCTATTAGAATTTGGAACGAATTTAAATCAAAAAGCAGAGAATAAACTGATAGATCCAGCTATTGGAAGAGAGCAAGAAATTCAAAAAATACTTGAAATATTATCACGTAAAAATAAAAATAATCCTCTTTTAATTGGGGAGGCAGGTGTCGGTAAAACAGCTATTGCCGAAGAACTTGCAAGAAGAATTGTTGAAGGAGAAGTTCCCGATTTTCTAAAAAATAAAACCATTATTAGTTTGGATATGGCCTGTGCTATAGCTGGAACAAAGTATAGAGGAGAATTTGAAGAAAGAATTCGCAAAATTATTTCTGAATTAGAAGAAAATGATGATATCATTTTATTTATCGATGAAGTTCATACTATAGTAGGAGCTGGTGGAGCTGAAGGCGCTATTGATGCTTCTAATATTTTTAAACCAGCACTTGCCAGAGGAAAAATGAAATGTATTGGCGCTACAACTATAAGCGAATACAAAACGTTTATTGAAAATGATAAAGCTCTAGAAAGAAGATTTCAAAAAATCATCATTGAAGAACCTTCTAAAGAAAAATTAAAGGAAATTTTAAATAAAATAAAACCTATTTATGAAAAATACCATCAAGTAATTATTAAATCAAATTTAATAGATGCCATTATAAATATGTCTAGTAAATATATTTATGACCGAAAAGAACCAGATAGAAGTATCGATGTTTTAGATGAAGTGTGCGCTAAAGTAAGATTAAAAGAGTCGAAAGAAAGAATAAATTATGATAAAATTAGTCATGAATTACAAGAAGTAATTAAGCTTAAAAAAAAGGCTATTATGACTCATGATTTTGATTTGGCATCATTTTATAAAGCAAAAGAAAATAAACTTGTAAGCAAATTAAATACTTTAGAAATATATCTTTATGAACATAAAAAAGAAGTATGTATAAAGGACGTAGCGCTTACCATAAGCGAAAAAACAGCAATACCAGTATATGAAATATTAAAAGATAATAAAAAAATTATTCAAACATTAAGAAAAAATTTGCAAACGAATATTATTGGAGAAGATGATGCAATTGAAAGTTTAATGAAAATTGCTATGAAAATAAAATTAGGATATACAGATCATAAATGTTACTCTATTCTTTTTACTGGACCATCAGGTGTCGGAAAAACAGAATTATCTAAAATTTTTGCTAGAAATTTTGTTGGTGAAAAAAATATTATTAAACTTGATATGAGTGAATTTTCAGAAAGTCATAGTGTTAGTAAGTTAATTGGTTCTCCTCCAGGATACGTTGGCTATGAAAGTTATACGAATATTTTTGAAGAAATTAAAAATAAACCAAATTCCGTTTTAATTTTAGATGAAATAGAAAAAGCGCATAGTTCAGTTTTAAATTTATTTTATCAAATTTTGGATGATAGTAAAATTAAGGATTCCAAAGGAAATATTATTTATTTTAATCATGTAATTATTATTATGACGTCTAATGTAGGTTTTTTAAATCAAAATATTGGTTTTCAGCAAAATACAAAGACTGTTAGTAAATTAAATGAAACATTTGAAATTCCATTTATAAATAGGGTTGATGACATAGTTGAATTTAAGCCACTTACCAAGGAATATATGAAAGAAATTATTAAAAAAGAATGTAAAAAACTAAAACAAAAGTATCCAAATATTATGATTGATTCAAAAATTGAAAAAGAAATATTAGATTTATCAGATTATGAACAATATGGAGCAAGAAAAGTTAAAAAAATTATCAAAAGCAAATTAGAAAGTAAAATTGTTTATGATTTAATAAATGATAAAAATAAGGAAAATCAAGCTATGATTAAAATTTAGAACGAGAGTTCTTTTTTTTTTACAAAAAAATAAAAAAAATATTCATTATAGAAAAAATATGATATAATAAATTTAATAGTAGAAAGTAGAGGGTTGTAAATGAGGAGATTGAAAAATAGGAATAAAAAAGCTTTTACGTTAATTGAGGTATTGGCAGTTATTCTTTTGATAGGTATTATTGCTGTAATCATTACACCTAACATATTAAAAAGATTAGAAGAAGCTCAAAAGAATACTTTCCTAGCGAATGTTAAGAGTATGCTTAAACTGGCTGAGGATAATAATTCTAGAAATCATTTTCGTACTTTATCATATGTGGTACAGGGAAATAAAATAGAAGACAGTAGTGGTTATGTATTGGATTCTGCTGGGACTGGTAATTTACATGGAGAGATTAAGTTTACATCTGAAGGTTCTAGTTACCTTGCTATACATAACGAAAAATGGTGTGCTACAAAAGATGTTGGAAAAAATACGATTACAGTTTCAAATTATGTTTATGATGGCTGTAGTTTAAGTTCTGTTCAAGGATCTCGTGTTATAGTACCAGGACCTGACTTTTATCTTGCGCTTGAGTCACCTATTAATGTAAATAGTGATAGAAAATATAAAGATGCAATCACTGATGTAATGTTTGCCAATGATAAAAGACCTCCAGATGAAGCATCAGCGCAATCGGCAATTGACGTTTCAGAGGCACAAAATCAAAGTGTTATGGCATATATTATTCCAAATGATGATGGAAAAACATACACTTTACGTATTGGTGCTACTGGTGGTGTAGTTGCTAATGAAAATTTATCGACGATGTTTCAAGATTTTGTAAATTTAAGAGAAATTAGTAGTTTAGATAACTTTGATAAAAGTAATACAACAAATATGTCTTATTTATTTCATAACGATGGTAAACTTTCTACAATTGATTTAGAACAATTATTTGCTGATGTTGATGAAGATTCATTGAATATGTATAGTATATTTGACGCTAATCATTTATCATATAGTAATCCTGTTACTGAATGTAGTGATATTGAATGTAGCCTTAATGAATTATATACATTATTAAGACGACCAGCATAAACCATATCCCTGTTTTTATAGGGATATTTTTATATCAAAATAATTGTTTTTTTGCTTAAGCTTTACAAAAAAAATGTAAATAGTAAAAAAAAAACGTAAAAATAAAAAAAACTATGTTATAATTATAGAAAGGATGGGATATGAATGAGAGATGTGAAAATTTTAACAGATAATGGTGTTAATTTAACAAAAAGCTTAGAATTATTTGGAGATATGGAAACATATGATGCGACAATAGAAGATTTTTTGGATACAATTGATAAAAAGATAAAAGAGTTAAAAACATATAAAGAAGTAGCTGATATGAATAACTATTCAATTGTTGTGCATTCTTTAAAAAGTGATTCAAGATATTTGGGATTTGATCATTTAGCAGATTTATTTTTTGATCATGAAACGAAGAGTAAAGAAGGAAATATCGTTTATGTTTATGATCATTTTGATGAATTAATGGATGAACTTAACAAAGCAATTGATATTATTTATAAATACTTAGGAAAAGAAAATAATAGAAAAGTTGAAGAACCAACTGTTTCTAGTGATAAAAAAATATTGATTGTAGATGATTCAAATATTATTCGGAATTTGATTGGTAAAATATTTAAAGATGAATTTGAGGTTATTGGTGCTGCTGATGGTGCAGAAGCTATAAGTGCTGTTGCCAATTATGAAGATTTATATGGAATGTTATTAGACTTAAATATGCCTAATGTAAATGGATTTGAAGTACTTCGTTACTTTAGAGATCATAATTTATTTACAAAAATACCTGTTGTAATTATAACAGGTGATGATAGCAAAGAAACTGCACAACATGCATTTGAATATTCCATTGTTGATGTAGTTACTAAACCTTTTAATGAGAGAGATATTAAAAGAGCAGTTACTTCGATGATTAATTTCCACTAAAGTGGAAATTTTCTTTCTATGAAAAAAATAATAATTTCAATTATTCACTTATATCAAAAAATTCCTGGGCCATGGCATAGTATGTGTAGGTATACACCGTCCTGCTCTAATTATATGATAGAAGCTTTGGAAACTCATGGAACATTAAAAGGCTTAATACTTGGCATTAAAAGAATCCTTAGATGTAATCCTTTTGGTGGAAAAGGATATGATCCAGTACCAAAAAAAGAATCGTAAGATTCTTTTATCTTTTTAAAATAGATCTAATGGGTGCTGAATTACGATACATGAAATATAAAGCATTATTTGTTACCAATTCGAAATCACCGATATATTCGTAACATTTACATCCAAAATTTAATTTAAATTGATTTAAACCCTTAAATTTACTATTTTCATCTAGAATACTAGTCATCCCACCAAGATTAAAATATTTAAATCCTAAACGGTTGTATTTTTCAATTAATGTCCAAATAAGAAGTTGTTTGGAATTAAATTCTTTAAATTTTTTATTATGTCCATCCATAAATAAATAAACGGTATCTCTGTTTTTAACAACAATAATAGCAGATGTAATAGCTCCATTGGGATTTTCTTTTAATAGATCTGTTGCTTTAATTAATTTCTTTTTGATTTCATCAAATTTTTGTGTTGCCTTTATTTTTTTCTGGATTAAATTTGTTTTATTTTTATTCGCTTTACTTAAAATATTTTGATCTAAATAATGAACGATTTGTTCTTGCTTTTCGTATTCTTTTTTGATAACAGTTAAGTATTTTTCAGTATCTAATTTTGTAAAATAGTATTCTAAACTACTTCCGAAAGAAGAATAACAACTTTCAAAATATTTCAAATTTCTTTTATATTTCTTTTGTGTCTGAAAATATAAATTTTCTAAATTATATTCATTTCCTCTATAAATAGATACACCTCTTGTAATAGCAGATCTTATTTTTGTTCGCAAACTTTTTGGGAAACTGTTAAATATTTCATAGTAAGGAATACTTATGTCTAAGATTCCTTCGTGTCTTGGCTTTAATGCTTCAAAGTTATTATTGAAACCTAAATGAAAATATCCTAGTTTCTTAAATTCTTCCATGAATTCTTCTGACATTTTGTTTTCCATTTTTACATTATTTTTAACATCATATATTGTTTTCACAATCATTGGACATATTTTAACAGCGATAATATCCTTTTTCCCTAAATATTTCTTTAATAGAGTAGTAAACTGTTCAAATAATGAAAAATTAGTGTAATCTAGTAAGAAACCTCTAGGAGCATACGCATATTTAAAACCATATTTTTTTTCAATTAGTAAAAGAGAAGTGGCAACAATATAGTTTTTATCATCAATAAGCCCTATAAACATCGGTGTAAATCCTTGTGTTTTCATCGCACTAGCATATTCTGATGTTTGATAAACAGATGATTGAATAAAATTAGCACAAAAGTTATCAAACTCTTCCTTACTTAATTCTTTTATATACATAAACTTCTCCTTTCAACTAAATCATTATATCATGAAAAGGTGAAATAAGCAAAAATTAAACCCCATTCATTTTTTCTTTTACTTTATCTGTGTTTTTAAAATTAAGTTTTACAAGTTCACTTAATTTTTCAAAACCGTATTCTTGCGCGATTTTAAATGCTACATCATCAACTAGATTACTAGCTCCTTTAGGTAGTTTAGTGTTTACACTTTCACCCAATTTTATAAATTCTTTTATAAAAATATATCTACTAATTAAAGATGATGTGGCAACTGCTAAAGATTTATCCTCTCCTTTAGTTAAAAAGGTAATATCACGAACTACATTTGGAATATCTTTTAAGTAATTAAAATATACGTATTTCTGTGCAAATTCATCGACTATAATATAGTCATAAGAAAAACCTTTACTTTTCATTTCAAACAAAGCTTTATTATGAAGAATTGCTTTAATTTTATTCATATTAATATCATTTGAATATTTTTCATTATATTCTTTATTATGTAAAATAATAGAATGATAAGGTATTTTTTTAATTAGTTTAGGAACGACTTCTAGTATTTTTTCATCAGTCATTTTTTTAGAATCTTTAACGCCTAAACTTTCAAGAAAAGGAATATTTTCTTTACTTACAAAAGAAGCTGTAACTACAATGGGTCCAAAATAGTCTCCTGTTCCAACTTCATCAGAACCAATAGCGGATGAATTATAGATTTTAGGATCAATATTAATTTCTTTTTTTTCTTTGTTTTCACTGTTTTTTTCTTTAATTTGAACATTAGGATTTAAATATCTTTCTCTTTGTTTCCACATATTAGCATCAATATCCGCACTAACTCCTTGAAAAACAACTTTTCCAGATTCATATAAAGTTACGACAGTATCTTCCTCATCTGCTTGGAATATAGCGTATGGAGGAGTTTTTATCCTTTTTTTATCCTCAAAATAATTTATTAATTCTTCTTTCGTATTTTCACTTACTTTAAATGAGATTGTCACAAAATCACCTCTAATATTATTGTAACATAATTTCTAAAAAAACTTTCTTTTTTTTTCTTTTTTCTAGTATAATAAATATAGGTGAAGATTTATGGTAGATATCATTATTGTAGTTTTTTTGATTTTAGGCTTTTTATTAGGATTTAAAAGAGGTATGATATCTAGTTTTATTTCTTTAGTTGGTATGATTTGTATTGTGATACTATCTTTTTCACTTAAAAATATTTTGTCTATTTTTTTATATGAACATTTACCTTTTTTTCACTTTTTTGGATTATTAAATGGTATAAGTATTTTAAATATTTTGTTTTATGAAGGAATAGCTTTTCTTATTTTATTTAGTTTATTTTTTATTTTATTTAAAATTATTTTAAAAGTAAGTAAGATTTTAGACAAAGTTCTTAAATTAACGATTATCTTTACCATACCATCTAAAATTATAGGAGGTATTTTAGGACTTTTAGAAAGCTATTTGATTATATTTATGATTTTATTTTTATTAAATTTGCCTGTTTTTCATACAGATGTGATTCAAAATTCTAAATTAAAAAAAGAAATTTTACATAATACGCCATATCTAAGTGATAAAATTCAAAATTATAATGATGTTACTACTGAGTTTATTGACCTAAAAAAATCTTTTAAAAATAATTTTAATGATGAGAAGTTTCATTTAGAAACCATTGATTTGTTTTTAAAGTATCATATTATTTCTAAAGAATCATTAAAAAAATTAATAAAAGAAGATAAAATAGAGATAAACGGAGTAGATAAAGTATTGGAAAAATATGAAATATAAAAGTATTATTTTCTTTGAAAAAGACTAGAAAAATCTAGTTTTTTATTTTATAATTTATTTGGTGGTTATATGCAAAGATATTTTGTTGCATCAAAAGAAGAAAATGTTTTTTATCCTTCAAAAGAAGATTTACATCATATTTATCATGTGATGAGAATGAAAGAAGGGGATTTAGTTGAAGTTGTATATGAAGAAGAACTATATTTAGGAAAAATTAAAGATAATGGAATTATTTTAGAAAAAAAATTATCTGAAGAAAATAAAACTTCTAACGTTATTTTAATTATTCCTGTTTTAAAAGAAGCAAAAATGGATTTTATTTTACAAAAAGCAACAGAACTTGGCGTTTATGGAATATATCCTTTTAAATCCGAAAGAAGTGTAGTTAAAACAGATGGAAAAGATGATAAAAAAATAGAGCGATGGAGAAAAATTGTAAAAGAAGCATCTGAGCAATCTAAAAGGGTAACGATCCCTAAAATACCTAAAATTTTTTCTTTGCAAGAACTGAAAGATTTAGATGGAAATAAGATTTTTTGTAGTACAACTGAAAAAGAAAAAAATGTCAAAAAATATTTAACAAAACATAAAAAATATGATAAACTAAATATAGTAGTTGGTCCTGAAGGAGGACTATCTAAAAAAGAAGAAGCCTTTTTAATAGATAATGGTTTCATTCCTGTTAGTTTGGGACCTTTTATTATGAGAGTAGAAACCGTACCTATTTTTATTTTAAGTATAATTTCTTATGAAAGTATGGAGTGATATGATGGATATATTATTTACAATTCATAGATTTGGAATTCTTGTTATTGGATTTGTTTTTTTTCTTTTTATAGCAATTATGGTGTTTCTTATTTTAGCGTCTGCTAAAAAGAGTTTTAAGAAAAAAGAGTTGGAAGATGATTCTGTTTCAAAATTAAAATCAGAAGATGATGAAAGTATGGAAGAAGTATTTGAAAAATTAAAAGAAACAACTGAAGAAGATGTTGAAGAAGAAAAAATCGATGAAACCTATAAAGAACAATTAGAAGAAGAAAAAAATGATATTAAATCTGTTTTAGAAAAAATGGAAAAAGATTTAGAAAAAGAACAAGAAGGCGATATTGAAACCTTTGAACGTGAACAAGAAGAAAAAGCTATTATCAGTTATCAAGAACTTTTAAAAGCTACAGGAAAACTTCGTGAATTGACAAAAGAAAACGTAAAAGAAGAAATCCAAATAGAAGATATAGAAAAAGAAGAGACTGTAAAAGAGGAACCTAAGAAATTTAAAAATACAGAATTTATTTCGCCTGTTTATGGGAAAGAAGCACCAGAAAGCGTTATGAATAGAAAAAATCAAGAATTTTTGAATTCATTAAAGGATTTTAGAAGAAATTTATGATGAAATTCTACATTCATACTTTAGGATGTAAAGTTAATTTGTATGAATCTGGTGTTATTAGAGATATCCTTTTAAATGAAAAATATGAAGAAACAGATGAGGAAAATGCAGATGTAATCATTATAAATACATGTTCTGTTACAAATACTGCAGATCATAAGTCAAAAAAGGCAATTCAAGGTGCCAAAAGAAAAAATAAAGATGCTATTTTAGTTGTGATGGGATGTTTTTCTCAGGTAAATGAAGATATTCAAAAAGACTTGGATGTTGATGTTGTTTTAGGAAATAAAGACAAGACTAAAATAATTTCCTACATAAATGAAGCAATTCAGAAAAAAAGAATTGTTCATATAGAAGATGTTTCAAAAATACCTTTTGAAACTATGAAATTAAACAATTTTAATAAAACTAGAGCATTTGTTAAAATTGAAGATGGATGCGATAATTATTGCTCTTATTGTATTATTCCTTATACAAGAGGAAACGTTCGCTCTAAGAAGAAACAAGATGTAATAAATGAAGTGATAGATTTAGTTAGTGCTGGACATAAAGAAGTTGTATTGACAGGAATACATACAGGTCACTATATAGATGGTAATTATAAATTTTATGATTTACTAAAAGATTTAGTGAAAGTAAAAGGATTAGAAAGACTTAGAATATCATCGATTGAGATGAATGAAATCACAGATGAAATCATAGAATTATTTAAAAACAATACGATTTTAGTTGATCATCTTCATATACCGTTGCAATCAGGTAGTGATGAAATTTTAAAAAGAATGAACCGAAAATATAATAAACGAGATTTTATAGAAAAAATAGAAAAAATTAGAAAGGTAAGGCCACTTATTTCCATTACAACTGATGTTATTGTAGGGTTCCCAGGGGAAACGGATGAATTGTTTAAAGAAACTATTGATACGATTAAAAAAATAAAGTTTTCTAAAATTCATGTTTTTCCATTTTCAAGAAGAAAAGGAACTCCTGCTGATTTGATGAAAGATCAAGTTGATGAAAAAGTGAAAAAGCAAAGAGTACATGAATTGTTAGACTTGTCAAAAAAATTAGAAATAGAATATATGACTAAATTCTTAGGAAAAGAATTAACATACATAAAAGAAATAGAAAAAGATGGATTTTTTATTGGACACACTGGGAATTATTTACAAGTTAAAACAAAAGAACCAGAAAAGGTTTTAATAGAAAAAATAGAATATCCTTATATTATTGGTGGGAAGGTGTAGTTTAGTATGTTAAAGAAAAAAAATGGTTTTGTAGTGTCATTAAAAATGATGATTATTATTTTGATTATAATTATTGTGATATCGATACCAATTGTAAATACCATTATTTTTAATTCACAAAAAAATGCTATGATTGATATTGCAAAAGAAATTGATGATGCTGCTTATCGTTATTTTATTGCTCATCTTGGACAAAATATTACATTAGATTTAAGTAAAGATATGGATAAAATAGGTCTTGCAGGAGCAAAACCAGAAGGCGGCATTATTAAAATTGAATCTACAGGAAATGTATCTTTTGCTATTTATAATGATAAGTGGTGTGTTATTAAAAAAGATAGTAGTGCAACTTATGAGATAAAGAAATATGTTCCAAATGAATGTGTATTATCAAACGAAAAAGAATGATATAATTTCTATTATATAAATTCACTAAAGTAAAAAAAGAATTTGTAAATTAGAAAAGTATATTCTTTTTTTCTTTTTTATAAATAATTTATAAAATTTATGCTGAAAAATGTTTCTTTTTTCTTTTAAATATGTTAAAATGATTGTATGATGTACCATAGAGGAGGAATGTAGTATGGCACTAAAGGGAATAAAAAAGTGGTTAAAAGAAGAAGATTCTGATATTATGTCTGAAGAAGGAGTCAGTGAAGAATTTTATACAACTAGGGTAGAAGATATAAAAAATGACAAAACTGGAGGGAAAATGATTCTATTAGAGCCAAGAGCTTATTCAGAATCACAACAAATTGCGGATTATTTAAAAAAGAGAAATACTGTTGTCGTTAATTTAAAAAGAGTAACTCCAGAACAAGCTAAAAGAATTGTTGACTTTTTGAGTGGAACCATTTATGCCATTGGTGGAGAAATACAAAAAATAGGTGGTGGGATTTTTCTTTGTACACCTAATAATGTAAATGTAGAGGGGAAAATTACTGACGAAAAAGAAGGAAAAAACATTCATGATAATACCGATATCAATATTGAATGGTAAAAAAATATTGTAATAAAAGAAATTTTGTGTTAGAATATGTCCTAACACATGGGTGGGGTGAAACTTATGGAAAAGTTTAATCGTACACTTCGTGGTTATGATCCAGAAGAAGTTAATTCTTTTCTAGATAATGTTATTAAGCAAGTAGAACAAATGCTTAAAGAAATGGATGACAAAGATAGAGAAATTATGGATTTAAGGCATCTTAGAGAAGAAAATAGGATACTTAGAGAAAAAATTAGTGACTATAGGAAAATGGAAGACACCATGAATAAAACTATTTTTGTTGCTCAAAAAACATCGGATCAAATGAGATTAGATGCATCGAGAGAAAGAGACTTGATTATTAAAGATGCTAAAAATAATGCTGATCGTATTTTAAATGAGGCATTAATTAAGGCAGAGAAAACACAAAAAGAAGCAATGCAATTAAAAAGAAACATTATCATATTCAAAAGAAAAATAAAGGACATAGTAGAAGCACAATTAGATGTAGTAAATGAAATAGATAGAATTGATTTAGAGTAAAAGCAGAAGAAAGAGACGTTATATTATAGAACTTTAAAGAGAGCTTCAGTTGGTGGAAAGAAGCAAGGAAAATAATATAAAGATCACTCTGGATGTGTTTATAAGAAAAGATAAAACGGTAACGCGTTATAGTAAACAAGAATAGAATATTCTATAAAGTAAGGTGGTACCACGGGAACTTCGTCCTTATAAAATAGGATATTTTTTTTGTAGAGGAGGATATTATGCAATTTAAAGAATTAAGTAAAGAAAAAAATTATAAAGTTGAGATGGAAACTTTAAAAGAATGGGAAAAGGAAAATATTTTTGAAAAGAGTATTCAAAATAGAAATGATAAACCAACTTGGGTTTTTTATGATGGACCCGCTACAGCAAATGGAAATCCTGGACTTCATCATATGCTTGCTAAATTTTTAAAAGATACTTTTGGAAAATATAAGACAATGCAAGGATATAAAGTTCTTAGAAAAGTAGGATGGGATACTCATGGGCTTCCTGTTGAAGTACAAGTTGAAAAAGAACTTGGTTTTGATGGAAAAAAAGATATTGAAAAATATGGAATTAAAGAATTTAACCAAAAATGTAAGGAATCTGTTTGGAAAAATGTAGATGCATTTAATAGATTAACAAAAGAAATGGGTCAATTCATTGATGTTAATAATCCATATATCACTTATGATAATGACTACATTGAAACAGAATGGTGGATTTTAAAGAAATTTTTTGATGAAAATATGTTTTATCAAGGCGTAAAAATTGTTCCTTGGTGTCCAAGATGTGGAACTGGACTAGCATCACATGAAGTAGCTCAAGGATATGAGACTGTAACCGCAAATACTGTTATTGTTCCATTTAAGAAGAAAGATGAAGATGCATACTTTTTAGTTTGGACAACAACACCATGGACTTTAATTGCCAATATAGCCTTATGTGTTAATCCAGAAGAAGATTATGTAAAAGTATCTTCAAAAGGATATAAATTTATTTTAGCGAAAGCACTAGTAAATAATGTTTTAGGAGAAGAATATGAAATCTTAGAAACATTTAAGGGAAAAGAATTAGAGAATATAGAATATGAGCAATTACTACCATTTTTAAAACCAGATGGAAAAGCTTTTATTGTGACATGTGACGATTATGTTACGATGACAGATGGTACTGGAATAGTTCATATTGCTCCAGCATTTGGTGAAGATGATGCTAAGGTAGGTAGAAAATATAAACTAGCATATTTAAATCCAGTTGGAGAAGATGCTACATATTTAGAAGGACCTTGGAAAGGCATGAATATTTTTGATGCTGATTTAGAAGTTATCAAATATTTAAAAGAAAATGACAAATTATTTAAAAAACAAAAGTTAGAACATGAATATCCACATTGTTGGAGATGTCATTCACCTTTAGTTTATTATTCAAGACCATCTTATTATTTAGAAGTAACTAAAATAAAAGATAAAATTATCGAAGAAAATAAAAAAGTACATTGGTATCCTTCCTATGTAGGAGAAAAAAGATTTGGTAATTGGTTAGAAAATATGAATGATTGGGCCATTTCTAGAAATCGTTACTGGGGATGTCCACTACCACTTTGGAAATGTTCTTGTGGTCATCAAATTATGATAGGATCTAGAGAAGAACTAAAAGAAAAAGCAATAGAAGATATTGATATTAAAACACTTGATTTACATCGTCCTTATGTGGATAGCATTCATTTAAAATGTGAAAAATGTGGAAAACAAATGACAAGGACAGAAGAAGTTATTGATTGTTGGTTTGATTCTGGTGCTATGCCATTTGCTCAATATCATTATCCTTTTGATAATAAAGAATTATGGGAAAGTCAATTTCCAGCAGACTTTATTTGTGAAGGTATCGATCAAACAAGAGGTTGGTTTTATTCACTTTTAGTAATATCCACTTTTGTAACTGGAAAATCTCCATATAAAAATGTTTTGGTGAATGAATTATTATTAGATAAAAATGGACAAAAAATGCATAAATCAAAAGGAAACGCGATTGAACCTTTTACTACAATTGAAGAATATGGAGCAGATACAGTAAGGTTTTATCTTCCATATGTTTCACCTGTATGGACTCCACTTAAATTTGATATGGCAGGACTTAAAGAAGTTTATTCGAAGTTTTTTAACCCTCTTAAAAATACATATTCATTTTTTGCTATGTATGCTAATATTGATGGTGTATCTTTAGAAGATTGCAAAGAAAAATTTAAAGTACCTTATAAAAATAGAGAAGAAATCGATAAATGGATGCTTTCTAAGTACAATAAATTAGTTTTAAATGTAACAGAAGCTTTTGAAGAATATGATTTAAATAAAGTTGTAAAATATTTAGCAAACTTTGTATCAGATGATTTATCCAACTGGTATATTAGAAGAAATAGAGATCGTTTTTGGGGTAGTGAACTTGATGACTCTAAAAAATCGGTTTATGTAACGACATATGAAGTACTTCTAGGACTATCTAAACTTATTGCGCCAATCTGTCCATATGTTAGTGAAGAAATATATAAAGGACTTACAAATAATGAAAGTGTTCATTTAGAAGATTATCCAGTTGCTATGAAAGAATATATTAATAAAAAAATAGAAGAAAAAATGGATTTGGTAAGGGATATTATTTCTCTAGGAAGAAATGTTCGTGAAGAAGTAAAAATTAAGGTGAGACAGCCAATAAGCGAAGCCATTTTAGATGGAAAAAATGAAAAAATCTTAAAAGATTTAATACCACTTATCAAAGAAGAATTAAATTTAAAAGAAGTTATCTTTGAACCTGATTTAAGTAAATATATGAACTTTAATGTTAAACCTAACTTTAAAGAAGTTGGAAAAATATTAGGACCTAAAATGAAAGTATTTACAGAAGCATTAAGTAAATTATCTAAAGATGATATTTTAAAACTTCAAAATAATCAAGAAATAAAAATTCTTTTAGGAAGTGAAGATTTTACAGTTACTTTATCTATGGTAGATATTAGAGTAGATGCAAAAGAAGGATTTAATGCAGCTAATGAAGGAAATAATTTCATTATATTAAATACTTCTTTAACAGAAGAATTAATTCATGAAGGAATTGCTAGGGAATTCGTTAGTAAGATACAACAGATGAGAAAGAATAAAGACTTTAACGTAACAGATAGAATTAATATTCTATATACAGAAAATAAAGATTTCGAAGAAGCTATTAAAGATTATATTTCTATGATAAAAAAAGAAACTCTCTGTGATGACATGATTCAAAGAAAATCTTTGGAAAAAGTTCAAATTAACAATCTTGAAGTAGGTTTAGATGTAGAAAAAGTTTAAATAAAAAAGTATAAAAAAAATATGATGTCAAATGAAAGCATCATATTTTTTATATATTGTTTGTCTGATATCTAGGTGAATATTTGGAGGATAATATTGTTTATACCTAAATGAGTGGAATGTTTCAAGAACCTTTATAATATAAGGAAATTGATGGTTTTTGTTACAAATTGTGAATTCTTAATTTGAGTTGTATTGGATTCTTTTATTAATAAAATTGAAATAGGAAAATTAGATTCTGATAATAAAACAAAACCCATTAAAATTGATTGGAAATTATATGCTAAGTAAAGAGTGAGAGAAAAGTACTGATTTT
>CACZQZ010000085.1 GCA_902783405.1 uncultured Erysipelotrichaceae bacterium | reverse complement strand
TAAGCCATTTTGTAATCCTTTTTCTTCTGCATACCTCATCTTTGTATTCCAGACTCTTCTATCTTCCTCTTCTTTATCATATAATCCTATAAACTGTGCATCTTCGGTAAGAGATATAATTTTATTCTTTGCTTCCATAAGCTCGTCCCCTTCTTCTCCTATTTTTTCTAATTCTTCTCTTTTCTCTAATTGTAGCGCATATAGTTCTTTTTCAAATTTAGTTAATCTACCATTATTATAATCTTCTTTAGACCATTTGTCTAGTCTTACATAATATTTTATTACATTTTCATTTTCTATAATACGTCGTTCTGGGTCCATACTCACAAATTTAACAATTGTTCTATCATCCCCAAATGTATCAAAATTTGTAAAAATGATTTGAATAAACTTTTTATTTAATATATCTGTATAATTATCTCCTACCTTAATTATTTCATTTCTTATTTTATGTATATAAGATGTATTTTTTTCTATAAAACCTTTATAAAATTCTTGGTACATTTCTAAATTAATATAGTTTTTATGAACTGACATGATAAGGTCTGTCGTTTTTCCTTTTTCGTTAATATTATCTATAGGAAGTTCACTATTTTTGATTACTAAATGTTTTAATATTTCCTCTTTAGGAATTTCTATAATATTAGATAAAATATCTGATATAAAATTTTTACATTTTTTATCTGTAAATAAAGCTTTAAAAACTTTGTCTCTTGTAGCACATACTACTTTTCCTTCTTTTTTATATTTTTCTACAACATCTTGATATATAATTATCACTCCTATCTGTTTTTCTATATAGATTCTTGCTTAAGCATGAACACTATAGCACATAAAAAAATAGATAACAAATGAATATTTCTTAATTTTAAACATATAAAAAGAAGATATTTTTAGTTTCTTCTTAGATTAATTTTTATTTTATATCGTAGAAAACTTTTAATTTATAATAATAATTAAATTTTTTAAAAAAAGAAAATAGCTTACGCTATTCTCTTTCTTAGCAATAGAATTGCTGATATAAATGCGAATAAAATATAATGTAAATTCATATTATTTTCAAATCCTGTTTGAGGAGGAAGTATTTTCTTCTCAGCAGGTTTTGGTATATATGTATTTGTTATATTAAATCCTTCAATAACAGTTTCATAACCTTCTACAGCTTCTTCTTCGATTGTATAAACAATTTCTTTTCCATCTTTGAATTTTAATAAATCCTTAAATGTATAAGTCCAGTTCATTTCATCTGTAATTTTAACTGTATCAATTAATTCACCATCTGCATATAAGTTTACGGTAATTTCGCTTGGTCTAGTGTTGTCTTTGTTATCATTATCATTCCATGTCTTAACAACAGGAACTTCTGTTTTCTCAATTTCATGAGTATTCGTAATTTGAACACTAAATGAATTTTCATCATTTTCATCAACAACCATAGAATATTCAGCTTCATAACCATCTACTGCACTTTCAACGATTTCATATTTAATTTCTCTTCCATGATCATATTTTGGTAAATTATCAAATGTATAAGTCCATCCGTCTTCTTCTCCAATAGTAATTTCTTTGTTAACGTTTCCATCAACTTTTAATTGTACTGTGATTGAATCAGGACGCTTTCCATCATTATTTTCTAAATCTTCCCATTTCTTAGTAATTGTATATGAAACAGTTTCTGGTGTATGTGTATTGATAACTTCATATTTAAGTAAATTACTTTCTTCAGTAGTTTCTTCATCGACTACTGGTTTAACATCTGCATTATAGTCATCTGGTACGCTTACCTCTTCTACTGTGTAATCAATTTTTTCACCATTAGCAAATTTTACTAAACCTTTAAATTCAAATGTCCAATCTGGCCCATGAACTTCTTGGGATGCAACTTCTTTTCCTAAATGATCTAAAACATGTACTGTGATTGATCCTGGTCTAATTCCATCTTGATCATCTACGTCTTCCCAAGTTTTCTTTCCTTTAATATCAATAGTTGCTGGTGCATACGTATTTGTAATTACAAAGCCTTCTGTTTCATTTCCAGTAATAGCTTTACTATAATCTAATACATTTGCTTCATCAACACTATATGTTATTAATTTTCCATCTTTATAAGTTGGTAAATCTTTAAACGTATATGTCCAATTATTGTCATTAGATAAAGTTTCTTCTTGTGGTTCAATAACGTTTTCACCTGCGACTTTTCCATATAATGTTACTTTAACACTACCTGGACGTCCATATTTGTTGTCATCATCTTTCCAAACTTTTTTAACACTTATTTCTTTAGATTTAACTTCATGAGAATTTATAACTGTTAATTTATCATCATCGTAATCAGTATCATAAAGATCTTGATTTTCAAATGCATGTTCTCTAACAGTATATTTAATTTTATTTCCACCTTTGTAAACATCTAAATTTGTAAATGTATATTTCCAATCTTTATCTGCATCTGTTGTATATGTAATTCCAGTTGGATCTCCGTCTGCATATAATTCAACAGTGATTGATTTAGCTCTTAAACCATCTTTATCATTTGAATCAAGCCATACTTTTTGTCCAATAAGTTCTTTAATTTTTTCTGGAGTATGAGTATTTGTAATAACATATCCATCTTTTTGACTTCCTGTAATCTTAGTATCATACTTATCTACTTTTACTTCTTCAATTGTATATTCAATATCTTGTCCAGCTTCTTTTTTGTTTAATCCTGTAAATGTATCTTTCCAGTTATTTCCAGCATTTAATGTTTTGCTTTGTCCTGTTGCTTTTCCATTTGCTAGTAAGTTTACTGTGATTGATGTTGGTCTGATTCTGTCTCTATCTCCATCATCTTCCCATTTCTTTTCTACACTTACTTGTGTC
>CACZQZ010000084.1 GCA_902783405.1 uncultured Erysipelotrichaceae bacterium | reverse complement strand
CTATTACTGTGGTTAGTCCAAATGTTATCCCTACTATAATCATTCCTATAAAATACACTTTTATACTCTTTCCTTTTTCTTTCATTTCTGCATTTCCTTTCTACCTTTTTTTGAAACAAAAAAAGGGCGGTTTAATCTCCTCCCCCCCCCGTTTGCTATTTGCAAACGTGACTTTTAGTCTATCTTTTTATCACATTTGCTTTTCAAACTTGTCATATATCCGTTGACTACGTTTTTTCTTTCGAATAAGTACCTTCTATTTTTACATTATTATTGTATCATACTTCTTTTCTTTTGAAAATAGTTTTTTTACTAAATTTATTTTACAACAATATTAACTAGTTTTTTAGGAACTACAATTTCTTTTACTATTTCTTTTCCTTCCGTAAATGTTTTTACATTAGGAATTTCTTTAGCTAATTGTTTCATTTCTTCTTCAGTAGTATTTGATGATACTTCTAACTTACCTCTAACTTTTCCATTTACTTGAACAATTAAGAAGAATGTTTCATCTACAATTTTAGTTTCATCATAGGTTGGCCACTTTTCATAAGAAATTGTATTATCTTTTTTAAATACTTTCTCCCATATTTCTTCAGTAATATGAGGCGCTATTGGATTTAATAATTTAATAAATTCTTTAGCATATTCCATAGGAAAAACTTCTTCTTTGTAAACAGCATTGATAAATATCATCATTTGACTAATAGCTGTATTAAAATTAAGTGTTTCATAATCTTCCGTTACTTTTTTTACGGTTTGATGATATATTTTTTCTAAGTTTTTATTTGCTTCATCTTTTATCTTATTATCCTCTACATAAAGTCTCCATACTCTATCTAAGAATTTTTTAGCACCTTCTACAGCACTATCATTCCATGGTTTATCTGCTTCTAAAGGACCCATAAACATTTCATAAAGTCTTAAGGTATCTGCACCGTACTTATCTACAATATCATTAGGATTTACTACATATTCAGGATATCTTTTTCCCATTTTAATACCATTAGATCCTAAAATCATACCTTGATGAACTAATTTTTGAAATGGTTCTTTTACAGGTACAATACCTTTATCATATAAATAATGATTCCACATTCTAGAGTAAAGTAAATGTCCAACAGCATGTTCTGGTCCACCAACATAAAGATCTACTGGCATCCAATGAGATAATAATTCTTTATCTGCTATTTCCTCTTCATTATTTGGATCAATATATCTTAAGAAATACCAAGATGATCCAGCACTTCCAGGCATAGTCGATGTTTCTCTTTTTCCTTTTATGCCATTTACTTCTACATTTACCCAATCTTCTGCGTTTTCAAGTGGTGCTTTTCCATTTTTTCCTTTATAATCTTCAAGTGTTGGTAAAATAAGAGGTAATTCATCATCTGGTAAAGCAATGTCTTTTCCATTTTCCAAATGAACAATAGGAATAGGTTCTCCCCAATAACGTTGTCTAGCAAAAATCCAATCTCTAATTCTATAGTTTACTTGTTTACTACCAATTTTGTTTTTTTCAAGCCAAACAATCATTTTATCAATAGAGTCCCCTTTATTTAATCCATCTAAAAATTCTGAATTAATATGGACTCCATCTCCTGTATAAGCTTCTTTACTTACATCTCCACCTTCAATAACAGGAATAATATCTATACCAAATTTTTTAGCAAATTCATAATCTCTTTCATCATGTGCTGGAACGGCCATAATAGCTCCTGTACCATAGGTTGCTAAAACATAATCACTAATCCAAATAGGAATTTCTTTTCCATTTACAGGATTAATTGCGTAACTACCAGTAAATACACCTGTTTTGTCTTTATTAAGTTCTGTTCTTTCTAAATCAGATTTAGTTGAACATACTTTTTTATATTCTTCTACTTCTTTCTTTTGTTTTTCAGTAGTAATTAAATCTACTAACTTATGTTCTGGTGCTAAAACACAATATGTAGCGCCAAATAAAGTATCACATCTTGTTGTAAATACCGTAAAACTTTGATTCATATCTTTAACTTTAAAATCCACATGTGCTCCAATACTTTTTCCTATCCAATTTCTTTGAATTTCTTTTGTAGATTCTGGCCAATCAATTTCATCTAATCCCTCAAGTAATTTTTCAGCATATGCAGGAATATCGATAACCCATTGTTTCATATTTTTTCTGATAACAGGATATCCTCCTCTTTCACTTTTTCCATCGATTACTTCATCATTAGCTAAAACGGTACCTAACTCTTCACACCAATTTACGGGCATATCAATACATTTAGCATATCCATCTTTAAATAATTCTTTAAATATCCATTGAGTCCATTTATAAAATTTTGGATCTGATGTTGAAACTTCTCTATCCCAATCATAACTAAATCCTAACATTTTAAGTTGCTTTGTAAATGTTTCTATATTTTGTTTTGTAAATCCTTCTGGATGATTTCCTGTTTGAATTGCAAACTGTTCTGCAGGCAAACCAAATGAATCAAATCCCATTGGATGAAGTACATTATATCCTTGCATTCTTTTCATACGAGATACAATATCTGTTGCGGTATATCCTTCTGGATGACCTGCATGAAGTCCTACACCAGATGGATATGGAAACATATCAAGAGCATAAAATTTTGGTTTATTAAAATCTGTTATATCTGTTTTAAAAGTTTTATTTTCTTCCCAATATTTTTGCCATTTTTCTTCTATTTTTTTAAAATCATACATATTCATTTTCCTTTCTTTTATAATGTTTTCCAATAAAACTATATCCTATTAAAATCATAGGAACAATAATGATAATTGCTAAAATAATTATCAAGAAAATATTTGCTGTTACATTCATAATAATAGATACAGTTAATGATAAAATAAAATCATTCAAAAGAAATAAATCACTTGCAAATTTCTTAAAATTTATTTTATCTAAATCTAAATGATATTTTTTGACTAAATAAGTAACTTCTCTACTTGTTTTATATTTTTGTAAAGATTTTTTACTTTTTAAAATCAGGATATAAAATCCTAAGTAAAGTAGTGCAAAGGTAACTAAAAACCACAATAATTCTTTCATAAATCCTCCTTTTACATAAAAAAGCATTATGTATAAGGGCGAATTGACCGCGGTACCACCTTATTTCCATAATACTTTATGCTCAAATCTTTAACGCAGATATACGTTTCTTTAGAAAGGCTCCAAAGCAAGTTCATAATATACATTTAAAAGTTTACACCGACCACTTTTTCTCTAGAAAATGTTTCTATTACTACTACTCTTTTTCTTCGCTTTATTAGTATTATATTATACAACATCGATATATTCAAGTAAATTTATAAAAACTTTAACAAATCTTTGATTTAATCCTTTTTTGGTAAGTTTACGAATTTCAATTCTCTTTTTATTCATTGGAAGATCCCCAAACATAATTTTATCGATATCATCTTTAATTTCAGTTTCAATTTGCAAATCAGATAAAATTGATTTAATATCATCATTGATAATTCTAAGTGAAGATATTTCGATATCTTTTCCTTTACAATTAATAGTTAATTGCCCAATCGTTGGCACATTTTCTACTTCTACATAGAAACTATCTCCTCCAACATAAGCTTTGTGTTCTATTAATTTATTATTAAAATATACTTCAACATGATCTGATTTCTTCGTATTTCTAAAGTTAAATCTATAATTTCTTCTTTCTGGTACAATGCCACTTTTTCCTTCCACAGCTCTTACAATAACCGTATAATTATTTGGCATGTAATTATAATCAATATTTGTTTTTAAATAAAAACCTTTTTTATATAAATCAGATAATCCATCGTCTTCATATAAATCATATGAATTACTGCATCCCGGAAAGATTTGTATTTCCATATTCTTTGGAGGAGTCGTATCATTAATGTTATCATTATTACCTAAAACTAAGATGGATCCTTCTTTTACATATACAGGATACTCATCATCTTTAAAGAACGACACATATTTTTTATCTCCTGGAAATTTTTTACCAGTAACAAAATCATAGAATGTACCTTTTGGTAAGAAAAATTTATGAATAACACGATCCATATCTGTATTTTTCTTAGATACAATAGGGCAAATAAATAACTGTGAACCTAAATAATATTCTCTTTTATATAAAGTATCATTTATAAGTTCAGGATATTCATAATAAATTGGTTTTATAAATAAACTACCATTTTGATGATAAGAATAAGCTTCATTATACAAATATGGAATTAAACGATGTCTTAAAACCATATAATTCTTTACAATAGAATAGGTTTTTACATCCCACTTCCATGGTTCTCTTTTATAATATTTTCCTGGACCAGAGCCAAATTTAAAAATTGGACTAAAAGTTCCTAATTGAACAAACCTTGTATATAATTCAGTCTCTTCAATTCCTTTATGATATCCACCAATATCATGGGCCCAAAAACTTACACCTAAATTCGTTGCGGCTTCATTATGAAGAGGAACTTGTTCTAATGTTTTCCAGTCTACTAGTGTTCTTCCTGAATATAAAACTGGATACCTATGAGGAGCTACTAAAGAGTTGGTTGTAAGGACCATAGGTCTTCTTTTATAATCTCTTTCCATATCATGGAAATGATAATGGTTTAAACTCCAAAGTTCATTCATATTTTTAGGAATTTTTGTATCTAAATAATAAAAGTCAATACCTAAATTATCAAGTGGATGAATAAACATTTTAAAATAAACATCAATATATTTGGGATCTAAAGCATGAAATGGAATTTTTCCGGTTTTATCTTTTTCTAAGTATTTTGATGCTAAATCAAAGTATTGTTCAGTAGGATAAAAACCATCAAAAGGATTAATACCAAGTCCTATTCTTACTCCTTTAGAGTGAAGTGCATCCACAAGTTCTTTAGGATGTGGAAAATTTTCTTTTGAAAATGTAAATCCAGACGTTTGTTTATTTTTATCATCTTTTTGATACCAATCTTTTGTTAAGATTAAAATAGATAAAGGAATTTGATGTTTTTCAAAAGTATCCACAAGCGTTAGAATATCGTCTTCTTTATAAGGAATATCCCTGTTCCACCAAATACCTAATGCATATCTAGGAAGTAATGCGGCATTTCCAGTTAAATAAAAATAATCTTTTAAACATTCTGTAAAATCATTATGATATAAAAAGACATAGGTATCAATTCTTTTTTTATCTCTTGGAATAAAAGTACCACATTCTTCAAATATTTCGCTTTCAGAGTCGTCTATAGTAGCAAATCCATCTGAAGAATAAAGTCCTTTCATATGTTCTACTTTCCCTTTATCTGAAATCAAATCAAATTGTGGTGCTTTATAATTACGAACTTCAGCGTGTCCAAAATACCATAATTTATCTGTTTTTAAAAGTTCTATTTTTAAGTTTTGCATTGAATTAAATGGTTTTTCTTTGGTATATGTTAATTTAAAATATTTTGATGTAATTTCCAAAAAATTAAAATCTTGTCTAATGGTAAATAAAGGAACAGGAAAATTTCTATGCAAAACCATTTTGGTTGGTCTATCTTCAAAGATGCCATCTTCACTATATTCTAGTCTGACCAATCTTTCTGTTAAAATGGTAATACGATAATTTTTTCCTTTTAAAATTGCCTTTTCATTTGATTTAGCTTTTGAATAATCGATTTTAAACTGTTCTCCTAAAGGATACATGTTCTCACCTCTTTATAATTCTTCTATTTTCATAAAATTAGTATGTTTTATTTGTTTAAATGGATAGCCACCTGTAATAATAATTTTATCTCCTTTTTTTATGTCTAAATAATCACGGGCTACTTCTTTAGATACTTCAATCATTTCATCAAATGATTTAATTTCGTTAATTTTAACTGGACGAACAGCAAAATTCAAAGATAATGATCTTGTTGTTTTAATATTTGGAGATAGTGCAAAAATTGGACAACTTGGTCTAAATCTACTCATTTTTTTAGCTGTATATCCACTCATCGTTGGTGTAATAATTGCTTTCACTTTTAATCTATTAGCGCAATCTATAACGCTATGAACAATTGCTCCTGTTACATCTTCGCCTTCACTTTTCATCGCTATATCTAAAAGTTCTAAGTAATCAATAGAAGCTTCCGCAGATGTAATAATTTTTTCTAACATTTTTACTGTTTCAATTGGATATTTACCAGTAAATACAGAGCTCGTTAGTATAATTCCATCTGTACTATCTAAAATAGCGGTAGAAGCATCCGCAACTTCTGCTCTCGTTGGTACTTCTTCTTTTTCCATAGAAGATAAGAAATCTGCCGATACTAAACTTATTTTTCCAGTTCTGTGACATTTACGAATAATACTTTTTTGAATCATTGGTATTTTTTCAATTGGAATTTCTGTTCCAAGAGTACTACGCGATACAATAACACCATCGCTTACTCTAATAATTTCATCGATATCTTTAAGTGATTCCATTTTTTCTATTTTAGCAAGTAATTCTAGATGATCATTTCCGATTTCAATTAATAAGTCATTTACTTTTAAAATGTCTTCTGATGTTTTAATAGAAGAAAGTGCTAAAAAATCTGCCTCTATTTTATCAGCAAATAAAATAATATCTTTATCTTTTCGATTTATAAATGGAATATTAAGAGAAGCTCTTGGAATGTTAATTCGATCATTTTCTTTAATATATCCTTCTTTTTCTACCTCACATAATATATAATTAAGTTCTTTATCAACAACTTTAAGTTCTACTTTTCCACCATTAATCATGAGAAAATCTTCATATTTTACTTCATTTACTAATTTTGGATAGTTTACTGAAAATTTTGTTTCATCTCCTAAAATATCATCTACATAAACTCTGATTTTATCGCCTTTCATAAGTTTTGTAATACCAGATGAAAGTCTACCAACATTAATGCATGGTCCATTGGTATCAATCATGATAGCTACCTCATTTTTAAGTTCTTCACGGTACTCTTTAATAGCATTTACCATTTCCATACAAAATTCAAAAGAAACATATGTTAAATCAAAGCGAAATACATCTACTCCTGAAAGCATTAATTTTTTTAATATTGTTTTATCTTCTAGTTCATTACCTATGGTCGCCACTATCTTTGTTTTATTCATATTCTCACCTATTATCATTATAACATGGATAATTTAATATGTAAATTAAAGAAATTTCGATAAATAAATTTTTTTTGCTGATTTGCTTTTTTTAGATTTTATGATAAAATATACTTGCTTTGGAGTTGGTTTATATGTTTAAAAAATTAAATATTTTAGATGAAAAAGATAAACATTTAAGAATGATTAGTAAAGATGCTAG
>CACZQZ010000083.1 GCA_902783405.1 uncultured Erysipelotrichaceae bacterium | reverse complement strand
TCTTTTTCTTATGATATAAAGAATTCATATTGAAAAAGGAGGTGGAATTTACGTATTTAAAAAATTGTAAAACGAAAGAAGATGTAACGAAATTAATGAAGTTTAATTCTGACTTTATTGTGCCTATGATTTATGACTGTATATCTAAAAATCTTTTTAAGGAAAATCCCAAACTTTTAGCTTTACTTATTCGTAATGTCATAGGAGAAGAGGTAACAGAAAAGGATATCTTTTTAGGCTCTGAAAGTGTCCCTAGAACCAATTTTGATGAAAAAATGGGAAATCAAGATATTTTTGTAGTGAGTTTAGATAAAGTGACTAATTTTGAAATAAATAATAGAAAAAGAAGAAATAAAAAATTAGATGATAAGAATTTAACTTATGTAGGAAGTTTAATGAGTTTTTATTATGGAAAAGTGGTTAGACAGATTAATTTTCAAAATTATGATATCATCGATGATAAAGATGAGATACAAAAGTTTACTTTTAAGAACCAACATGGAAAGGATAGAAAAAATAAAGTATATATTTATGATGTAAATGTTGCAAAATTCAAAGGAATAAGTTATACTAATAGTAAATACGAAAAAGAATTTATTTTACTTATGAAAATATTTTTATTAGATAGTAAGAAAAAGATAAAAGAAATCATAGGAGATAATGAATTTATGAAGGAGGTATATACAATGCATGAAAGTTTAAGTACAGAAGGATTTACATTCAAACATTTTCCAGATGAATTATTGAATCAGTTGGAAAAAGAGGAAGAAAGAGAAGAGGGAATGATTGAAGGAGCTAAAAAAAAGACTTTAGAATTAGCAAAGAAAATGATTAAAGAAGGAATCGATGCCTCTTCTGTATCAAAAATAACTGGTTTATCTAAAGATAAAATAAAATCTTTGTAAAAGGCTTATGATAAGTCTTTTTTCTTGCTTATTTGTTTTATTTATGGAATAATGATAAAAAGGTGGTTTTATGAATAGAAAAATAATTGCTTGGTGTCTCGTTTTTTTATGGATGATTTTTATTTTTTGGCTATCTAGTATGAATGCAGATGAATCCAATCAAAAAAGTAAAAAAACAATAGATGAAATTACCCAAAAAACAACAAATATTACGAGCAAGGTAGGAGTAACAAAGAAACATCCGTCAAAAGAAAAAACAGAAAAAATTGTTGAAGTATTAAACTTACCTTTTAGAAAAGTAATGCATGCAAGTGTTTACTTTATTTTATCTATTCTTGTGCTATATGCATTTATGCAAAATAAAATACCAGATAAAAAAGTATACATTATCACTATTTTTCTTTGCTTTTTATATGCATGCTCTGATGAATTTCATCAAACTTTTGTAGATGGTAGAACAGGACAATTTATAGATGTTTTTATTGATAGTATAGGTAGTGTAATAGGATGTTTATTTTATAAATGTATTCAAATATTATATTATAAAAAAAATCTTAAAAAAGTTGTAAAAATATGAATTTATCGATATAATTTATTTAGTAGAGGAAAGGTAAGATGTATATGAATGAAAATGAATATCAAAAAAAAGCCAAAACATTAGATGAAGTTAACTTTGAAATTTTATGGGAGGGAAAACCAGCAGGCCTATGGCAAAGATTTTTAACATTATTAAAATTAAACTTTACAACCTATCAAATTTCAAATGATGAACTTATTATTAAGACTGGTTTTTTTAATCAAAAAACCAATACGACAGAACTTTATTTATTAAAAGATCCTGATATTTCTGTATCTTTGTGGCAGAGATTACTTAAAATAGGAACGGTTTCCGTTTTGGTAGACACACATAGTACGAATAATAGAGCAGGACAAAAATTATTTCTTAGAAATATAAGAGATTGTGAAAAGGTTAGAAAAATTCTTAGAGACGCTATTGAAGATGATGTCATGGAAAGAAAAATTACATATTTTGATAAAGTATAAGGAGGATTTATATGAAAATATTAGTTACCGGTGGAACAGGCTATATTGGAAGTCATACTGCAGTAGAATTATTAGATAGTGGATATGATGTTGTTATCATTGATAATTTAAGTAATTCTAAAAGAGATGTTATTGATAAAATTAAACAAATTACAAATAAAAATATTACTTTCTACGAAGGAAATGTTTGTGATAAAGAACTGTTAAGGACAATTTTTGAGGAGCATAAAATTGATGCTGTCATTCATTTTGCTGGATATAAAGCAGTAGGAGAAAGTGTTAAAAAACCACTAATGTATTATCGAAATAATATTGATTCAACATTAACACTATGTGAAGTTATGAATGAATATGACTGTAAAAAACTTATTTTTTCTTCTTCAGCGACCGTTTATGGAGTTCCTAAAACCCTTCCAATAAAAGAAGACTTCCCACTTAGTACAACTAACCCATATGGAACGACAAAACTTTATATTGAAGGCATTTTAAAAGATTTGTATGCAGCAGATGCTAACTGGAGTATAGCTCTTCTTAGATATTTTAATCCAATCGGAGCCCATAGTAGTGGTTTGATTGGCGAAAATCCAAATGATATTCCAAATAATTTAATGCCATATATTATGAAAGTAGCAACCAAAGAACTCCCATATTTAAATGTATTTGGAAACGATTATGATACAAAAGATGGAACAGGTGTAAGAGATTATATTCATGTGGTTGATTTAGCAAAAGGACACATTAAAGCTATCGAAAAAGTTTTAAATGGAGCAGGGATTGATGCCTATAATTTAGGAACAGGTACTGGATATAGTGTTCTTGAAATAATCAATACATTTAAAGAAGTAAATCATGTAGATATACCATACAAAATCGCACCAAGAAGAAGTGGTGATATCGCTGAGTGTTATGCAGACGCGACTAAAGCAGAAAAAGAGCTTGGGTGGAAAGCTAAATATGACATTAAAGATATGTGTGAAAG
>CACZQZ010000082.1 GCA_902783405.1 uncultured Erysipelotrichaceae bacterium | reverse complement strand
TGCTTCTATTTTTGGAATGACGAAAAAAGAAATTGATAATAGATTAGAAAAAATTATCAAATTCTCAGAATTAGAGGAATTTATTGACAATCCAGTAAGAACATATTCTTCTGGAATGTATATGAGACTTGCTTTTGCTGTTGCTATTAACGTTGATGCAGATATTTTATTAGTAGATGAAATTTTAGCTGTTGGAGATCAACATTTCCAAGATCGTTGCTTAGAAAAAATGGGAGAACTAAAAAGAGAAGGGAAAACAATTGTCATTGTATCCCATGATATGAAAAAAATAAAACAATTTTGTGATAAAGCAGTATGGCTTAAAGATGGCCAAATTAAAATGCAAGGAAACACAGAAGAAGTTGTTGATGAATACTTGAAGGTGTGTGGTTAATATGGTTACATTAGTAAGAAATTTATATCAGTATAGAGAACTTTTAAAAACGAATATACAAAAAGAGATTAGAGGAAAATATAAAGGTGCTTGGTTAGGTGTTTTGTGGTCATTTTTAAATCCACTTTTAATGCTTGCTGTATATGCATTTATTTTTCCACTTATTATGGGAAGAGATATACCAAATTATCCTGTATTTCTAATGGTGGCATTACTGCCATGGAATTTCTTTACAACAACGATTGCTTCATCTAGCTTTTCCGTTATTAGTAATGGAAATATCTTAAAGAAAGTATATTTTCCAAGAGAAATTATACCAATTTCTGTAGTAGCAAGTTGTGTTGTTAATTTCTTAATTTCTTGTTTAATTATGGTTCTTTTCTTGCTAGGTTCAGGTGTCGGAATAAGCATTCATGTTCTACTTTTTCCATTTATTTTACTAATTGAAACAATACTGTTATTAGGTTGTGCATTATTCTTATCATCTGCGACTGTTTATGTTAGAGATTTAGAACATATTGTTAATGTTATTATTATGGCAATGTTTTATGCAACTCCAGTAGTTTATAGTTTAGATATGTTACCACCAAAATATCAAGCTATTTTGATGTTAAATCCTATGACTACGATTATTAATTCTTATAGAGATATATTATTTTATCATAGACTACCTAATTTTACTAATTTGGGCATAATATTTTTAGTAGCAATTATTATTTTTACAATTGGACTTGTAACATTTAAAAAGTTAGAGAAAAATTTTGCAGAGGAATTTTAGGTGATTTTATGAAAAGAAAAGATGGCATATCTGTTATTGTTCCAGTCTATAATACTGAAAAGTATTTAAGAGAGTGCTTAGATTCATTATTAAAACAACAAATAAATAATTATGAAATACTTCTTGTCGATGATGGTAGTACAGATAATACTCCTCAAATATGTGATGATTATGCTAAAAAAGATAAGAAAGTAAGAGTATTTCATAAAGAAAATGAAGGATGTGCAGTAGCACGTAATTTTGCTCTTAATAAAGCGAGATATGAATATATTACTTTTACAGATGCTGATGACTGGGTAACAGAAGATTATTTAAAAACAATGTATGATAGAATAAAAGAGGGATATGATATAGTAACTATAGATGCTTATGAAATCCCAAGTGGTTGGAAAATAGAAGATGCTAAATATCGAAGATGTTTTATTGAAACAGAAAAAACCACAAAAAAAGATTTTGTTATGCAGTCGACAGAGCCATCTTTTTTGTGGTGTAGATGTTTTCATTATAAATTGTTTGAAAAAATTAAATTTCCAGAAGAAAATGCATATTTTACAGATAGTGCTACAGTACCTATACTTATTATGAATGCTAAAAAAATTTGTCACGTAAATAAACCTTGTTACTATTATAGGCAACACTTTAAATCGATCACAAGACAAAAAGATGACAAAAGAAATTTTGGTATCATAAGAGCATGGAATAGAATGCTTAAGGAAGCACCTAAAGAATATACGAAAGAAATTGAATATGCAGTTTATTATAGCTTAGATAATTTTATTTATTATAGACCAAATTTTGTTGATCATTTTTATGAATTTTATCAAAATAATAAAAAGAGATTTGAACAAAATAAATATATAAAAGAAAAAATTGAAAAACGTGAATTTCATGATTTATCTAAACTAAAGTTAATACCAAAAAAAATACATTACTTTTGGTTTGGCAGTGAAAAGCCAGAAGAAGTACTAAGATATATTGAAACATGGAGAAAATATGCACCAGAATATGAAATTATAGAATGGAATGAAAGTAACTGTAATATCAAAGAAAATAGATATGTTAAAGAAGCTTATGAAAATAAAAAATATGCTTTTGTTGCAGATTATTTTAGATTAAAAATTTTGTATGAAGAAGGCGGTATTTATCTTGATACCGATATGGAACTAAAAAAAGAAATTGATTTTTTAAGATTAAAACCACTTGCTTTTCCAATGGAAACAGACAATGTATGCGCTGGTTTTATCTCTAGTTTACCTAAAAATAAAATCATTAAAGAAATACTAGATAGTTATGAAAATGATTGTTTTGTTTTAGAAGATAAATCATATAATTATAAAACTATCGTAAGAAGAATAACAGATGTTTTAAATAAGTATTATGATATTAAATACTTGTGTGAAACAGAAGAATTTGATGATTTAATATTATATTCACCAGATACTTTTATTATTGATGTAGGAAATGGAAAAAATGTAGCTGTTCATCACTATAAAGCTACATGGTGGGATATTGAAAATATTGTATCTTATAAATATGAAGTATTGAAATACTATTTTGAAACTTTATATAAAGAAAAAATTCGTAAAGAAGAAGATGAAAAAAGGAAAAGAGAAGAAGAAGAAAACAGAAGAAAACAAGAAGAAATTTATGAAAATTCTTTTAAAAGAAAGACATATAAAACGTTAACAAAAACTTTAAAAAAGTTATTACCAAAAAAAGTTTATAATGGTTTAAAAAAAATATATCGTAAAATAAAACCAACAAGATAGGAGAAGATGTATGGAAAGAAAAGATGGAATTAGCATTATTGTACCTTGTTATAATGTTGAGAAATATTTAAAAACATGTGTAGATTCATTACTAAATCAGCAAATAGATAATTATGAAATACTTCTAATTGATGATGGAAGTACCGATAAAACTGGAAAACTTTGTGATGAATATAAAAAGAATAAAAAAATAAAAGTTTTTCATAAAAAAAATGGAGGATTATGTGATGCTCGAAATTATGGTATTGATAGAGCTACTTATAAATACTTAACTTTTGTTGATAGTGATGACTGGGTAACAGAAGATTACGTTAGTACCATTTATAGTAAAATGGAAGAAGGATACGATTTAATCATTTTTGATGCTTATGAAGTATTGGATGGAGCTAAAGAGGGTAACCATAGAGGGTGTTATTTTGCCGAAAAGCAAACAAAAGAAGACTTTATTTTAAGATCAACTGAACCTTCCTTTGCATGGGCTAGATGTTATGATTATAAGTTATTTGATATTGTAAAGTATCCTAATCCTAGTATTTGGTATGAAGACGTGGCTACAACGCCAATTTTAACGAGCTATGCTAAAAATATAGCTCATATTTCTAAAAATTTATATTTTTATAGACAGAGAGAAGGATCTATTTCTCATGTAAGTAAAAATCCTAAAATATTAGGAATATTAGAAGCTTGTGAAAGATCTCTTACTTTAGGTAACAAAGAATACATTAAAGAATTAGAATATGCAGTTTATCATATTTTAGTAGAATTTTTACACTTTAGACCAGAGTATGCGGAAGAGTACTTGGAATATGCAAATAAATATAAAGAGAGATTTTTAGAGAATCAATATATTTTAAATGAAATAGAATCGGGAAGAAAAGAAAATATTTATAATCAAAAATTAATTCCTAAAAAAATACATTACTTTTGGTTTGGTGGAAATCCACTTAATGATTTAACGAAAAGATGTATTGAAACATGGAAAAAATATGCTCCAGATTATGAAATTATTGAATGGAATGAAAGTAACTGTGATGTTTATGAGAATGATTATGTTAAAGAAGCTTATGAAAATAAAAAATGGGCTTTTGTAGCGGATTATTTTAGAATAAAAGTAATTTATGAACAAGGTGGATTTTATATGGATACAGATATGGAATTAACCAATAACATTGACTTTTTGAGATTAAATAATATTTTCTTTCCTGCCGAAACAAATAATGTAAATGCTTGTATATTTGGTGCTATAGATCATCATCCTATTGTTGAAGAATGGTTAAGAGGTTATCAAACAGATCATTTTGTTAAAGAAGATGGAACACTAGATATTGATACTACTATCGTAGTTAGGCTAACTAGAGTATTAAAAAAGTATTATAAGATAAAATATGATGGGTATAGTCATGAAATTGCTCCATATTTTACTATTTATTCACCAGATGTATTATTAGTAGATGTATTTAACAATCAAAATGTATCACTTCATCACTATGATGCTACATGGTGGGATGTAAGAGTAGGAATGAGATCTTATAAATATGATGTTTTAAATTACTATTTTAAACATAAAAAAGAAAAAAAAGAAAAACTATCATTTAAAATAAAAAGAGTAATTTTAAATACAGTTAGAAAAGTAGCAAGTGTTATTTTTCCACAGAGTGTTTATGATAAAGGGAAAAGAACATACCGCAAAATAAAAGGAAAGAGCATGTAAAATGAAAAAAGATGAAATAAAAAGAGTTGCTTTAATATTTTGTTTGATTTCTTTATGTTATTTATTATTTGAAAGTGAAACTGTTGGAATAAATTTAGATAGAATTTCAATGATTGTTTTTCTAGGATTATCTGTTTTATCAGGATACTTTTTCTTTACATATACTGAAGATTTTAAAGAAAAATATATAAGAAAAAAAGCATGGATTTTTACTTTATTAATTGCAATGATTATGGCATTTATTATTGCAGGACAACCACTATTTTTAAATCAAGTACGTATTTATATTACTTTAAAAAGATTATTATTTTATTCGTTATTAGTGATTTGGTGTGTACCAGTAGAATTATTTTTCTTATATTTATTAGAAAAATTTTCTTTGAAGATTAATTTAAAAAAAGTTAATAAAAATGAAATAAAAAGAAATAAAAGAAAAGTATTTTGGATTTGCTTTATGATTTTTATGAGTATTTGGACAATTGTTTTTATTGGAATGTTTCCAGGTACTATTACATCTGATTCAGTTGATCAATACCTTCAAGCATTAGGTGTATGGGATTTAAATAATTCCCATCCAGTACTTATGACATTACTTTTAAGGGCAAGTTTGATTATTATTAAAAATCCTGCTTTCTTTATATATTTACAAATTATCTTTTTTGCTTTTTTATTAAGTTCTATTTTGAGTTTTTTATATGAGCATGGATTATCTAAAATATTTATTTATACTTTTTCATTTTTATTTTCTATATTACCATCTAGCTACTTGCTTGTTGTAAGTCTTTGGAAAGATGTTATTTTTACTGTAAGTTTACTATGGATGACTTATTTAGTTTTAAAGTTAGTTTTAAATGAAAAAGCCTTTTTTAAAAACAAAATAAACTTTATTTCATTTATTATATCTACAATGCTTGTTTCTTTTTTTAGACATAATGGAATAGGTCCATTTGTATTTGTTATTATTTATTTTATTTATAAAATTATAAGAACCAAGAATAAATCTTATGTTATTTTAACTATTTTATTATTAATTAGTTATGGAGGAATTCATACTTTAAATAATCATTTGTGTCCGCCTGTAGATTCTAATACTAGTTATTCTCCTTTAACAAATTTAGTTACAAGAAGTTCGGGACAGATTTTACAGACATCAAAACTTCCTAAGTATACCGAAAAAGTTGTAACTCACTACGGATCTTTAAAAATTTTAAAATCAGAATATGATCAATATAATGTAGATAGCTATGGCTTTAATGAAAAGTTTTCTTCTTATCAAAATAAACTAGGTGATAATGCTGTAATTACAACTAAAGAAGCTTTCATTGCATACATGCATAATTTATTTGAGCATCCATTAGATACTATAAAAGAAAGATTAGATGGAGCTGATATTTTATGGAATATGAAACAACCAGATAAATCATTTAATCATCGATATGGAACAGGTATTTGGCTTCCAGCTAATTTAGGAGAAAAAGAAATAGAAGCTCTTAAAAAAAATGTTAGTTCTTCTATTACTGGAGATGAAGCGTTTGTTCCTAATAATAAAATTTATAATATATATACTAGTTTTGCTTATAAATTAATCAATATATTTATTTTAGATAATATTGTATCTAGAGGTGCAGTTTATATTATGCTTTTATTTATAGTTGCTTTTTACTTATTTAAGAACAATCGTAAATTATATCCTATATATATACCAATGCTTGGAAATACAGCAACATGGGTATTACTTTTAGCTTTTCAAGCATATCGTTATATTTGGTATATAGAGGTTATTACTGTTTTTATTATTTTATTTGTAGTTGTTTTTGGAAAATATAATCTAAAAGTAGCAAATAATAATTTATTAAAAAACAAACATAAAAGAAAATGAACTTTATTTTATATGTAAATTTTTATTTTCTTTTTTTTTATATATTATTATGACAGATGAAATGATTAAATTTAAAGATATTTTATCATCTATAAAACAAAATGATTTTATCAAATTTGAAATAAAACATATCTTTTTTTAATAATTATTTTTCTTTTATTACAAATTTTCTTTTATTATATAGAAAAGATAATGATAAGGATAAATTTTATAGGAGCAAAACAACAAGAGTATAAACATATTTTTTCTATTAATTCCTTTGTATGCTATTTCTCTTTGGAAAGATACATTATTTTGTATTGCATTTTTCTTTTAATTATATTTATAGGTAATGTTGCTTTAAGTAATAATGAAATTTTAAAAAAAACAAAAGGTATAATCAAATATTTAGTTTTAACATTTTTTGTTGTTTTTCTAAGAAATAATGGAATCTATATTGTTTTTATAACCTTATTTGTTTTGATTATTTCACATTTTAAATATTAAATTTTTATTACTTTCATTTTTTCTTTATATTTAAAAGTCTTTACTTTACTAAGAAATTTATTATATAATAAAGTAGAGGTGTGAGTATGACAAAAGTATTATTAATCATTCCAGCGTATAATGAGGAAGGTAGTATTTTGAAAACATGTATGACAGTAAAAAAATGTGATTCTTCATTAGATTTTGTTGTCATTAATGATGGCTCAAAAGACAAAACAGAAGAAATTTGTATAAAAAATAATTTACCTCATATTAATTTAATTCATAATTTAGGAATTGGTGGTGCTGTTCAAACTGGATATAAGTATGCATATGAAAATAATTATGATATTGCTATTCAATTTGATGGTGATGGGCAGCATGACGTTACTTATGTTCCAAAAATTATTGAACCTATTTTAAAAGGTGAAACTAATATGGTTATTGGTTCTAGATTTGTAGATAAAAATAGTAGTGAATTTAAATCAAGTGGTGCTAGAAGAATGGGTATTAGATTAATTTCATTTTTTATTAAATTAGTTACAAAGAAGAAAGTTTATGATACCACTAGTGGCTTTAGAGCAGTAGATAAATCATTAATTGAATATTTTGCACGTAACTATCCAGTAGAGTATCCAGAACCTGTGTCTACTACACAAATATTAAAAGAAGGTTTTTCTATAACTGAAGTTCCTGTTAGTATGAATGAAAGGGAAGAAGGAGTATCTAGTATTCGAGCATGGAAAAGCGTTTATTATATGATTAATGTTATTTTGTCTATATTAGTTGTTGGAATAGGAGGAAGAAAATGAGTTTTAATTTAATTTTAGTATCTTCCTGCTTTAGTTTAATTGTTATCTTATTAATATTATATTTTTTAAAAAAGAGTAAAATTAATATTAAATATGCTTTAGTGTGGTTACTTTTATTTGGTTTTTTATTTATTTCTATTTTAATCCCAGGATTTTTAGAGTGGATTACACATATATTGGGATTTCAAATGTCATCCAATATGATATTATCTATCATAATAGGTCTTTTAGTTATTATTAATATTTCGTTAACAACTATTGTTTCATCACAAGATAAAAAGATAAGATTATTAATTCAGGAAGTATCCATATTAAAAGAAAAGCAAAGGTGATTTATGAGTAAAGATAATATGCTAAAAAAGAATTTTATTTGGAATTCTCTTGGTTCTACCATATATTCTTTTACTTCTTTATTTTTCATGATTATTGTAACTAGAATAAATGGAGTAAATGAGGCTGGAATATTTACTTTTGCTTTTGCAAATGCTTGTTTTTTACAAGTGATTGGAACTTATGCTGGTAGGACTTATCAAGTTACTGAAAACAATAAAAATATCACTGATAATGATTACGTATATAATCGCATTATATCTTCAGTTTTTATGATTTTAATAGGGATTTTGTTTAGTTCGATAAAAGGATATACTTATTTAAAATTATTTACAATTATTCTCTTAATAATCTATAAGGCGATGGATGCTTTTTGTGAATCTATTTATGGAATTATTCAAAAAAATAATGGTCTTTATAAAGTTGGAATCTCATTATTTTTAAAAGGCATTGTTGGAACAATCGCATTTTTTATTGTTGATTATGTCACTAAAAATTTGCTTTTATCCGTATTTTCATTAATTATAGTTAATTTGATGATTACTTTATTTTACGATTTGATGAATGTAAAAAGATATCATTATCAATTCCAAAAAATAAATGTGCAGAAAACTTTTACCATTTTTAAACTTGGATTTTGGACTTTTTTGTTTACTTTTTTAACTCAATATTTAATTAATGCTCCTAAATATGCTATTGATAATTACTTAGAAAATGATATGCAAACCATTTATGGAATTATAGCTATGCCAGCAACCATCATGGTTTTAATATCAAATTTTGTTGTTCAACCTTTTTTACTCAAGGTATCAGATATTTTAAATAGAAAAAAATTAAAAGAATTGAATAAACTTTTAAGTAAAATGGTTTTAGCTATTATTATTATTGGAGTGATGGCTCTTATTTGCGCATATTTTTTAGGAATACCTGTTTTAAATCTATTATATGGAATTAAATTAAACTTATATGTAAATCATTTAATGATAATTATTATTGGTGCTACTATTTTTTCTATAACCATTATTATATCTAATATTTTAGTAGCTATGCGAAAAACAAAAAGTCAGACAATTATTTTTATTATTACATCTGTATTGGCATTTATTTTATCAAATATTTTGGTTAAAAATTATTCTATTTTTGGGGCAGTTATTTCATATTTGATTTCAATGATTTTGCTTCTTATACTTTACATATGTATTTATATTTCATCAGTTAAAGGGGTGTTGAAAAATGGTTAAAATTTCTATTATTGTCCCTGTTTATAATGCAAGTAAATATATTTCAAAGTGTATAGATAGTATATTAAATCAGACATATGCAAATTTTGAGTTATTGTTAATAAACGATGGTTCAAAAGATGATAGTCTATCCATTTTAAAAGAATATGAGAAAAAGGATAATAGAGTAAAAGTTATTAATCAGAGAAATATGGGAGTTGCTAAAACAAGAAATAAGGGTATTAACATTTCACATGGTGATTATATTGCTTTTATTGATAATGATGATTATATTGATACAGATTATTTACAAAAGCATATTGATTTAATAGATAAAAATGATTGTGATGCTGTTTTTACTGGATATCGTCGAATAAACAATGAAAATATGATAATACATAAAGAACAGTTAATTAATAGCGAATGGGGAAAATATGTAATTATGGCTCCATGGGCGAGGATATATAGAAGAAGTTTTTTAATAGAACATAATATTGAATTTTTGGATTATGGAATTGGTGAAGATGTATATTTTAATTTGAATTTTTACGCATATAATCCTAAAATAATAATAGGTTCTTATATTGGATATAATTGGTATTTTAATACTAAAAGTGTTTCTAATACAAATCAAAGAGGGTTAAGTGAATTTATAGATATACTATTTCTATTAGAAAAGATTTATTTGAAATATGATAAAATAGATCAATATTTGCAGTATTATTTTATAAGATACTATATTTGGTATTTATTATTTTCTGGAAAAAATGCCAGTTCAACTGATTTTATGAAAGAATATAAAAGGATAAAAAAATGGTATGATGAAAAATCAATTCATTTATCAATATTTCCTTTTTCTAAAAAATTAAAAGGAGAATCATTTAAAAATCGATTTATTGTTTTAATGTTTATTATTCTCGAAAGAACTCATTTGCTTTTTTTGTTCTCACAAATATATTGTAGAGGTGATTAAATTGAATATTATTCATACTTTTGTTGTACTTGCATATAAAGAAAGTCCTTATTTAGAAGAATGTATAAAATCGGTCTTAAAACAAGAATATGAAAGTAAAGTTTTAATTGCAACAACAACTGATAATGATTTTATAAGAAATTTAGCAAAAAAATATAATTTGAAAGTGATTGTTGGTAATCATACAAATATTGGAGGAGATTTTGATTTTGCTATAAAATGTGGGAATACTCCATTAGTTACCATAGCTCATCAAGATGATATTTATGATAATCATTATTCAAAAAAAGTAGTAGATGAATATCTTAAAAACAAACAATCAAGTATTATTTTTACAGACTATTATGAAATCAGAAATAATGATAAAGTTTATAAAAATAAAAACTTAATAATAAAAAGAATTTTATTAACACCTTTAAAATTTAAAATATTACACGATAAAAAATGGGCGAAAAGATTTGTTTTAAGATTTGGTAATGCTATTTCTTGCCCTGCTGTAACATTTAATAAAGAAATAATAGAATTTCCAGTTTTTGAGTATGATATGACCTGTGATATTGATTGGCATGCATGGGAGGTATTATCTAAGAAGAAAGGTTCTTTTATATTTATAAATAAATGTTTAATGGGGCATAGAGTTCATGAAGATTCCGAAACAACGAAAACGATTAGTGAAAACAGAAGGACAAAAGAAGATTTAGAAATATTTAAACGTTTTTGGCCAGAGTGGTTTGCTAAACAAATTAATAAATTTTATAGTAAAAGTGAAGAAAGTAATGATGTGTAATTTATAACATTTATTTAAAAGGAAATAAGTTAATGTAGATGAGTGATATCTACATTTTTTTATGAAAAAATTGTGAAATTTAATCAAAAAATATTGATTTTTCTTGTGATTTAGAGGATAATGGAAGTATAAGAATAAGGTAGCACACAACAGATGTGCAAGGGGAAATAGCATATTGTTTGTCGAAGGACAAATGATTTTCTATTTCCTTTTTTGTGAAAAGAGGTAATGTTATGATTCAACTTATTTGTTTATTCTTTCCATCTTTTTTGTCTGTTTGGATTACAGAAAAAATACAAAAAAAAGATTTTAAATTAAAAGAGTTTATTTATCATTTTATTTTATATACAACGATTAGTAATTTTTTGATTTTTTTAATCGTATATGTCATGTCTAATTCGTCAATTGATTATTTATCAGGACATATATTTACTCTTTTATTTACAATAAAATATTTAATTTTTGCATTATGTTTTGCATGTATTTTTCCGTTCTTGTTTAATATTTTAAAAAATAACTTTGAATTTAAAGTTGATGTAGAGGAAATTAAGAAAAGAGGAAGAAAGCCTAAACAATCTAATATAGTAAAGGATGAGACTAAAAATGAACGAACTAAAAAAGCAAAAACGAAAAAATAGATTATCAATTATTCTTTTAATCTTAATATGTATTATTTTACTCAGTTTAGGTTGGTTTAAATCTACTTTTTCCAATGTAACTTTGGATGAATTAATATTTCATATCAAGGTACCGCTTCAAGGAAGTAATTTAAGTTTTATTCAAAGCTATTTATTATATCTTAAAGATAATGGACTTATTTTTTTGTTCATCATATGTGCTACTTGTTTTTTACTTAGTCAAAGATTTAAACATCAATATAAAGTAAATATAAGTTTAAAACTATTTAAATTTGTAAAAAAAATTAATTGGAATATAAAAGATGATCGTAAAATACTTTTTCATGTAATTAGTATCATTTTTATAATTACAATTATTTATACGTTTATAAAATTAGATGTTCATACTTATCTTTATAATGAATTTCATCCATCAAAATTATTTGAAGATTATTATGTAGACACAAAGAAAGTTAAATTAGAGTTTCCAGAACAAAAACAAAATTTGATTTATATTTTTATGGAATCTATGGAAAGTAGTTATTATAATTTAAATCTAGAAGGTGTAGAACAAAAAAATTTGATTCCAAATTTAGAAAATTTAGCAAAAGAAAATACTCACTTTTCTGATTCCAAAAAATTAGGTGGAGCTCAAGCTGTTTCTAATACTGGATGGACTGTGGCCGGAATGGTTTCACAAACAGCAGGAACTCCTGTAAAATTATCGATTGATGGAAATACTTTAGGTGAGTATGATTCGTTTTTACCAGGAGTATATGGTTTAGGGGAAATATTAAAAAAAGAAGGTTATAATAATTATTTAATGATGGGATCAGATTCTAATTTTGGAGGAAGATCCAGTTATTTTAAACAACATGGTAATTATGATATTTATGATTTTAATAGTGCCATTAAAGAAAAAAAGATAAGCAAAGATTATTGGGTAAATTGGGGATTTGAAGATTTAAAATTATTTGAATATGCTAAAGAAAAAATTACGATGCTCTCTAATAAAGAGCAACCGTTTAATTTTGCTATGTTAACAGTAGATACCCACTTCTTAGAAGGATATACGGATGATACTTGTGAACATTTAAATACGAATATATATGCTAATGCTGTTATGTGTTCTGATAAAAAAGTATACAATTTTGTTAGATGGATACAAGAACAACCTTTTTATGAAAATACAACCATAGTAATTTCTGGAGATCATTTACTTATGGGGAATTATTTATTTCCAGCAGAATATGATAAGAAAAGAACTGTTTATAATGTAATTATTAATCCTAGGGTTACATCTGATAATACCAAAGAAAGAGTTTTTACAACTATGGATATGTTTCCAACGACACTTGCTAGTTTAGGTGTTAAAATAGATGGTGAGCGATTAGGACTTGGAACAAATTTATTTTCAAATAAAAAAACTTTAGCAGAAAAACTTGGAATCAAAAAATTTGATAATGAATTATCAAAAAAATCTGATTATTATAACGATAAATTATTATATGAAAATAAAAAAAACTAGAAAGAAGTATGAAGTATGAAAAAAATTAAAAAAAATACAGAAAATTATTATATTGATTTTCTAAGATTTATTTTTAGTTTTATTATACTATTTTACCATAGTTGGTTATTTACTGGGAATTTTGGAAATGGTCTATTTAATGCTGGATATTATGGGGTTGATTTTTATTTTATTGTTACTGGGTATTTAATGATGAATTCAATTTCTAAAAAAAAAGAAGGAAAAGATACTTTAAAATCAACATTTCAGTATATTTATAATAAAATTAAAAGACTATTTCCAAGTCTTATAGTATGTTTTTTAGTAGGAATTATATTTGCTTATGGAAGAAATGTTTTAGATATTAGACTATTACTTTCAAATAGAATCATAGGAGAACTTTTACAACTTGGAATATTTGGTTATGATATGACTATAAATGTTTCTTGGTGGTATATATCAGCAATGCTATTTGTTTTGATGTTTTTATATCCACTTGCTAAAAAATATAAGGGAAAATATATATATTATATTTGCCCATTAATATTATTTATAACTTTGGGTTTAATCCGTAAATTAGATATTAATATTAATGATCCGTTATGTTGGACATTCATTTTTAGAAATGGTTTTTACAAAGCACTAATCTTTATTATTTTAGGAAATATTAGTTTTGAACTTTCAAAAAAAATACAAAAACAAAAATTTAATAAAAAACAGAAAATTATAATTACAATAGTGGAAACCTTGATATATTTGCTGTTAATATTAAGTATGCATTTCGACTATTTTGGCTCGATATTGATGGCTCTTTTATTTACAATTAATATTGCTATTACATTTAGTAATCAAAGTTTAACTAGTAATTTATTTAAATCGAGTTTTTGGACAAAATTAGGAAAATTTGGTTTTTATATTTATTTAACTCATATGTCTATAAGAGTATATTTATCAAGACATAATCATTATAGATACCGTATTATGCTTTTATATTTTTGTTTAATATCGATTGTAGTATCAGCTTTTTGTTATTTTATCGTTGAAGTTTTATTTATTAAATTGAAGGAAAAATATCATAGAAATAATTGTTAGTAAGAGTTTATAAACTCTTTTTTTTATAATAAAAAGATGGCTTATTCGCCATCAATACTGTCAATAATTTTGTTATATCCATC
>CACZQZ010000081.1 GCA_902783405.1 uncultured Erysipelotrichaceae bacterium | reverse complement strand
TAAAAATACGTACTTCTTTACTAAAAAAAGAGGTAAATGATTTTCTGTTTTTAAACAATCATGGTAAGCAGATGACAAGACAAGGATTTTTTAAAATTTTAAAGAAAATTGCAAAAAAGCAGGGAATAGAAAAAGACTTTTCTCCACATACATTAAGGCATTCTTTTGCATCACATTTACTTAAATATGGAGCAGATTTAAGAGTAATACAAGAGTTATTAGGACATAGTGATATTAGTACAACTCAAATTTATATGCATATAGAAGACGAAAAAAAAGCAAAAGACTATCATGAATATCATCCGCATGGATAATACTTGAAATGAAACAATTTTTAATTTATAATACAAATAAAAAAAGAAGTGATGTAAATGAAAGACTTTATACAAAATTTGAAATTTACGTGGAATTATGCGAAAGAAGAAAAGAAGTATCTTATCTTATCTATAATTCTCAACGTTTTAAGTATTTTTTTTAAAATTATTCTTCCTGTGTTAAGTGCAAGAGTAATTATTGAACTTACTAATAATCATTACATTCAAATTATTTTTGTTGCTTTTGTAATTTTGATTGTAAGCTGTCTAGAAGTATTATGTTATTGTTTATTTAGAAGATTAATTTTAAATGTACATAAAACATCTTTTTCGAATATTGAAAAAGACTTAGGGAAAAATATTTTAAAGATAGAAAATAAAGTTTTAGATGAAAAGGGTAGTGGCATCTTTATTCAAAGATTAACTAGTGATACAAGAAGGCTATCCGAAATATTTAGTACAGTATTAGATAATATTACAGATATCATTAAATATATTGGTATATTGATTGCTATTTTTATCGTAAACAAACTTGTTTTCATCTATATGTTAATGATGATTATATTCACTTATTTACTAGAGAAAAAAAGAACAGATATAAAAAAAAGAGATGATGAAAGATACCGTAAATCTAATGAGAAATTGTCAGGTTTTATCGGTGAATTGGTTAGAGGTTCTAGAGATATTAAAATGTTAAATAGTGAAAAAGATTTTATCGATAAGTTAGATGAAAAAATTGACAAAACCAATACTATTTTTTTAGATATGCAAAAAACTTCTTGGAGATATCTATCATTTACTTGGCAAATCTATGAATTAAATGCTTTTTTACTTATTTTGTTACTAGTTTTCTTAATGAAACAAAATATTTTATCAGCACCAATTGCTTTAGTTTTATATAATTATTTCACAAGTCTTTCTAATTTTAGTTATATTACACAAGACTTATTAGAGGGTGCAAAAGATTTTAATTTATCTGCAGAGAGAATTAAGGATATTCTAAATAATCAAGAATTTAAAAAAGAGCAATTTGGTCAAAAACATTTAGATAAAATTGAAGGAAACTTTGAATTTAATGATGTTTCATTCAGTTATAATGATTCCAAAATATTAAACCATTTAAGTTTTAAAATAAATGCTAATGAAACAGTTGCTTTTGTTGGTAAAAGTGGTGCTGGAAAAACAACCATCTTTAATTTATTATGTAAAATGTATGATATTGATGAAGGGGTTATTTCTATTGATGGGGTAAATATCAAAGATTTAGATAAAGATTCGATTAGAGGAAATATTACTATTATTAGTCAAAATCCATATATTTTTAATATGAGTATCAGAGATAATTTAAAACTTGTTAAAAGAGATTTAACCGAGGATGAGATGAAAGAGGCGCTAAAAGTAGCTTGTTTAGATGATTTCATTAAATCACTCCCAAACCAATATGATACTATTGTAGGCGAAGGAGGAGTAACCCTTTCTGGCGGACAAAGACAACGTTTAGCTATCGCAAGAGCTTTAATTCAAAAAACAGAAATTATTTTATTTGATGAAGCAACTAGTGCACTTGATAATGAAACACAAAGTAAAATTCAAGAGGCAATCGAACACATGAAAAAGGAGTATACTATTTTAATTATTGCTCATAGACTTTCGACGATTATTAATACTGATCGGATTTTATATTTAGAAGATGGAAAGATTGTATGTGAGGGAACACATCAAGAATTGCTTGAAAAATCTTTGGAATATAAAAAGTTATATGAAAGTGAAAATATAAATAAAGAAGAGTAAATATATATTTTATAAGTTGTACATATTCTTTTAAATTTAAACATAGAGTGGAGTAGGGTGATTCTATGAATCAAAATGCTTACTCTTTTTTACTTACTACAATAGCTGGTCTTTCGACACTTATTGGATTTTTATTTTTATGGATAAAATCAAAAGAAAAGAAAAATCTTATCTCAATTTGTTTAAGTTTTGCTGCTGGAGTTATGATATCAATATCATTGATGGAACTCTTTCCAGAAGCAATTTTATTATTACATCAAAAATATAATTTCACGATTTCCTTACTTTTAAGTTTAATATTTGCAAATATTGGCGTTATTTTATCGAAATGGATAAATAAATATATCAAAACAGATAATAAATTATACCATCTTGGAATTGTGTCTATGATTGTTATCGCTTTACATAATTTACCGGAAGGAATAGCAACATATCTAACCTCAGAAAAAAATATTCATTTAGGTTTTTCTTTAGCTTTTTCGATTGCTCTTCATAATATACCAGAAGGAGTTACGATAGCCATACCTATTTATTATGCAACAAAAAACAAAAGTAAAGCATTTCTTTATACATTGATAGCTGGAATTTCAGAACCAATTGGAGCAATTCTAGCTCATTTTTTATTAAGACCTTGGATTAATAATATTTTTATGGGAAATTTATATTCTTTTATTGCAGGAATGATGATTTATATTTCCACTACAGAATTACTTCCTGAGGCTTTATCTTATAACCAACATAAGAAAACTATTTTTTCCTTTATTGTAGGATTTTTATTTATGATATTTATCAAAATGATAAAATAAAAAGAAACATTAATTTGTTTCTTTTCATTTGGGTTAGCTTATCAAAAGCTATTTACTCATCATCACCATCATCGAAACCCATTTGATTTCTAGAATCTGTGACCTTATTATTTGATTTAGAAGTTATTTTATTATTTTCTCTAGAACTAACATTATTATTTTGTCTAGAATTTACATTATTTTGTCTTGAATTACAACTTCTATTCATATTAGCTTTTGCTTTTGCATTATTCTTTTTCATTTTTATCACCCAGTAATAGTATGGAATGTTTTTTATGGAATATAACTTTTTTTGAAAAATTTATCAATTTGACAAAATCTCTTTTTTTTGATATTATACACAATCAGAAAAAAGGGGGATTATATTATGAGAGAAATTGTTGGCGAACAATTATTAAATGAATTAGAAGAAGAAAAAAACACTAAAATTTCATCTTACAATACAAAAAGAAATTTATATTTAAAGTTATCAAATGAAAAATTAAAACTTTTAAATGAAAATATTAAATTAACATCTGGAAAATCTGTTTTGGATTTAGAAAATAAGATTAATCGTATAAAGAAAACTATTAAAAGAAAAAAGGCAAATATGATAAAAAGATTCTTATATAAAGAAACAATAGTTCTTGGTATAGCTACTATTATTGCATCACTTTCTGGTTTATTAGCCATTACTGTAACAGGAACAGCTTTAGTTTCTACACTGGTTGCTGCTTTTACTTATAGAAATTTTAAAAATTTAATTCAAAATAATCAGAATGATTTATCTTCTTTATGCAATAGAATTAGAAAAATCAAAGATAATGAAAGTAATATAGATCTTCTTACAAATGAATTAACTATTATGCATATTGAATTAGATGAATTAAAAGAAAAAATTCAAATGGTTACAACAAAACTTAATGAAGTACAAAATGATAGATTAATAGAATTAAATAACAAATTTCAAAAATCTGGATTTAGTTCTCGCATGAAAGGAAGATATAATAAGGAAAAACATATCATAGAATTATATCCATCTCAAGAAGAAAAATCATTAACAAATAGACCTAAACAATTAACTAAAAGATTCCAAAAGAATTTAGAAATTATCTAAATTCTTTTTATAAAGAGTAGGGGAGAGTACCCTACTCTTTTTAGTATAGTATAAGTAGATACTATTAAGTTATTAATTTATATAAATATAGAATAGAAATTACTATCATATGCATAATACTATTAATATTTTTATAGGTATGTATCTAAAGGTCTTTTAGAAACTTAAAGAAATAAATTTAGAAAAGTTTGTTATTCGCTTGAAAAAATATTAGTTTCTCATATATATATGCTTTTAATTTAAATGAACTAATTGATTACTTTAAAGATTTCTTCATAGTTTTACAATTTTTAAATTATTGTGCTATAAAGAAGGTGATTTATATTATATTAATTTTACAATATATCCAAAATAGAAAAATACCCAAATTCTTCTTTTGACTTATTATAATTTTTTTGAAAAGGGAATATATATTATTTTATTAGATATATATTATGAAGATTTTTAAGTTTTATAGAAGTTAACATAATATACATTATCGCAAGTTATATAGTTAAAATAAAAAGCTGATTAGTTCTCTGTTTTAATTAAATTAATTTTAAAAGTTTATATTATTATGATATACAGATATTTATATTTTATAATACATTTTAAATAACTATTTAACATTTTTACTTCCTATCATACTTTATAGGTAATTACTATTTTGTAATTAATTTCATATAACTATATATTTTTATATAAAAATAATATTATATGAAAAAAATAATAAATTATACCTCCCCTATCAATTTTTATAAAAAAGAGAAGAGGGGAATTAAATTTTTAAAGTAGGGGGAGTATTAATTTTTTAATACTTAAACTAAATTGCTCTATACATGATAAGAATATATAAGCATTATTGATTGATGTTTTTAGGTAATATATAATTCTAAATATTGAGACATTATTAAATTAATATAACATTAACATAATTTTAGATAGATATATTAAAATAAATATTAAATAAAAAAGAAAAGTCCTCTTCCCTTCCCTATTTTTAAAAACTTTAATTTGCTACTTTACGAGACTGAATTTCTACAATTTTTGCAAGAACTTCAGAAGCATTTCTTTCATTAATCTCTGTATAGTTTAATTCTTTTAAAGCTTGTACTTTAGCAGAATTTAATTCCATTGTTCTACTTAACTTTTCTTCCATTTTTTGTTCAATTTGATTTACAAATCTTCTATGTGATTCAGCAATCTTAGATTTAGATGCACCACCATTTGTATAAAGGGTCATTGCTGAAAATAATATACTTTCAAAAGTAAATTGTTCTTCTTCATTAAATGCAAATTCTAAAGGCTTTACAAATCCTGTTGCTTTTGCTACATAAGCTAATATATATTTATTCTCTTTAGAAGTATCCATAGATTGTAAGAAATTATAAAGGTATTTACACATTTGATAGTGTTCATCACTTTTAGTTTCTTCATCTTCCTCTAATTTTTCAATTAAAAGTTTCATAATACTTTCTAATAATTGTTGTTTATTCTTCCCTATTTTTTTATCAAAAACAAGAGATGAAGCGTTGCCATCATTTTCTGAATTTTGAAGCATTGTATTCATTCTAGTTTCTACAGATAAAATATAATCTGTATTTACTTTTATTTTATCAATTTCACTTACAGATTTAACACCTAATAAATTTAATAACAAAACTTTTTTATCTTTTGGCCATTTATTAATATCATCTAACTCAAGATAATTATAAATCATTTGACGGGAAACCCCCAAAAACTTTGCTAATTTAACTTTGGAAATACCAAGTTCATGTAATATTTCGTTTAATCGTTCCATACGCTTAACCTCCATTATCATTTTATCACTTCTACGTAAAATGTCAAGTAAAAGTAAATGAAAGG
>CACZQZ010000080.1 GCA_902783405.1 uncultured Erysipelotrichaceae bacterium | reverse complement strand
TTTACTAAAGCATCCTCTATTTTTGATTTTGATTTTTTAAGAGAAGGTTTTTTCTTTTGACTAACTCTTAAAATAATATGATATCCATAATCACTTTCAACTGGTTCTTTTGTATATTCTCCATCTTTTAAATTTAAAGTTGCATTAAAGAATGATTCTACAACGTCATCTTTATTGAAGTTTTCAATAAGTCCACCTTTTTCTTTACTACCTTCATCATCAGAATTTTCCTTAGCAAGTTTTTCAAAATCAGCACCATTATTTAATTCTTCAATTAATTTTTGAGCTTTCTTTAAAGCTTTTTTTTCTGCTTTTTCTTTTTCTTCAGCAGTCATATCATCTTTTACATCTGGAGAAATTAAGATATGTCTAGCTGTTAAATCACCATAAATATTATTTTCATAATATTCGTTTATTTCATCATCTGTTAAAGCTTTCTTAATAAATTTTTTAGCAACTTCTTCACGTTTTTTACTTAATATTAATTCGTTTAAAAATTCTTCGCTACTTTCATATCCGGAGCTTTTAATAACTTGTTCAAAGTCTTGTCCATAACTTTCATATTGTTTTTTATATTGATCATAAGTACTTTGAGCACTTTTTTTAATTTCATCAGTTGTTTTCATTTCTTTATTAGCAATATATTCATCAATTAAATTAACAAGCATTGTAGAACCAGTTTTTTTCTTTAATTTGGTATATAAAGCATCTGCTGTGATATTTTTTCCTTTCATTTTAGCAACAACTTGCTCACCATTTTTTAATTCAGCTACTTTTCCACATCCAGTCATGATTAAACTGGTGCAAAGTAAACCTAATAATAATTTTTTCTTCATAATCCTCTTCCTTTCAAGTACATCATTATCATAACAAATTTTATAAAAAAAAACAATATTTTTGAGCATATGTACTCACATAACACATAAAAATTCATAGAATAATGTGAAAAGACAAAAAAGGAGGAATGATTTTATGTGTAATAACGGTGTTTCTGGTGCAGCTATTGTTTTAGTATTATTCATACTTTTAATCATTATACTTGGGGCTTATATTTAACCCCTAGATAGGAGGTAACTTTATGGCTTGTCAAAATAATCAAGAACAATGTGGCAACCAAAATAATAACAATCAATCCAGTGGAAATGGATTTGTTATTATCGTTGTACTATATATTTTATTAGCTATCATATTAGGATCTTTTGTAATTTAGTGATAAAGGGGAGAAATCCTCTTTTTTGCTTGAAAAAATTCTAGTTTTGTCATATTTCTGATTTTTATAAAAATTTATGCTATTATTTATTTGAGGTGATAAAAATTTGAAAGTTCTATTATGATATATGCTAATAAAAAATAGATTAGGAGAGGAAATGTTTGATTTAGAAAAATTTGTTAGGGAAAATGAAAACTTTATTTATTCACTCACACATTATTTTAAATACTATCCAAATAAAGAAGATTTATATCAAGCAGGTATGATAGGACTTATGTATGCCTATAAAAGGTATGATTCATCCTTAGGTGTTAAATTTACAACGTATGCTTATCCTTTTGTTTTAGGGGAGATGAAAAAATTAGTAAGAGAGGATAAGAGTGTAAAAGTATCTAAAGAAATGCATACATTAAGAGGTAAAATAGAAAAAACGATTATTTTACTTTCACAAAAATTAATGAAAACACCGAGTATTACAGAACTTTCTGAATTTTTAGATATCCCAGAAGAGGTTATAGTTGAAGCACTTCACTCCAATGACACCGTGTATAGTTTGGATGGAGTAGTTAGTGAAGACTCTAAAGCACTTACTTTAGCAGATATTGTGCCTGATAAAAGAAAAATGGAAATTCATGATTTAATTGCTCTTAGAGAGGAACTCTCAAATCTTTCTACATTTGAAAAAGATTTGATTGATAAAAGATATTTTGAAAATTATACCCAAAGTGAACTTGCAAATACTTTTGGTATGAGTCAAGTTCAAATTTCTAGAAATGAGAAAAAAATCTTACAAAAGATGAGGGGGCATATTGCTTAAGAGTGTTTTAGAAAAGAACGAGAAACATCGTTCTTTTTATATATATTTTATTTTTTTTCATATAATGATAGTAAAGAATAGAAATATCATCAAATTTTCGTTAAAAAAAGAAAAAAACTATTGCATTTTCTAAATTTCTATATTATAATGTAAGAGTCTTAACAAAAAAGACAAAGAAAAGTGCCTGATTAGCTCAGTTGGTAGAGCACTCGGCTGTTAACCGATAGGTCGTAGGTTCGAGTCCTACATCAGGCGCCATTTTTTTTGGCCAGTTGGTGAAGTGGCTTAACACACTGCCCTTTCACGGCAGCATTCACGAGTTCGAATCTCGTACTGGTCACCATTA
>CACZQZ010000079.1 GCA_902783405.1 uncultured Erysipelotrichaceae bacterium | reverse complement strand
CTTTTAATAATCAAATAATCGTCTAAAAAGCCAATCAATGCATAAGAAACAAACACAAACAAAACAATAAACAAATTGGAAGAATAATCTATTCTACCCGTAAACAGCAAAAATAAGATTGTAAGTAGTGTTGGCAAAATAAAGATGAGTCCTCCCATCGTAGGCACTCCATCTTTTTTCTTATGTTTTTTAGATAAAAAAATACTAACCTTTTGTCTTACTTTTATTTTCTTTAAAACAGGTATTAAAATAAGCCCTAAAATAACAGATGAAATAAATCCTATCATCATAGATAATACAGCTTTTGCTAAAATTAACATATCATCACTCCAATATATATTTTTTAATTATTTCTACATCATCAAAATGAATTTTCTTATCTTTTATAATTTGATAATCTTCATGTCCTTTTCCAAGTACTAATAGTATATCATTTTTTTTTGTAATTTGCACTCCTTTTTGAATAGCTTTTTCTCTATCTTGGATAATTTCAAAATTTTTGACATTTAATTGACACGTTATATCGTCTAAAATTCTTTTAGGATCTTCATACCTTGGATTATCTGTTGTAAAAATAACATAATCGCTGTATTTAGTTGCTATTTCACCCATATCTTTTCTTTTTGTTTTATCTCTATTACCTCCACAACCAATAATTGTATAAATATGATTATGTTTGATATCTTTCATCGCTTTTAAAACATTTTCTACACCATCTGGTGTATGAGCATAATCTACAAAAATAAGTTTATCATCTACAACTTTTTGAATTCTTCCTTTAGGTGGTAATAAATCTTCTATAATCTCTTTTTCTAACAATTTTTCTTCATTTAATAAAATAATGGTTGTAAGTAAATTATAGATATTATATTTTCCAAATAATTTAGTTTTAAATTTCATCTCTTTTTCATGAAACACTTTAAAAGAATGAACATCATACGCTAACAGTTTATAATCTGCATCATTCATTCCGTACGTTATATTATCATTTTCTGGTAATAAAAAATAGGAAGCATATTCATCATCAATATTGATAATAGCTTTTCCATTTTTCTTTAATTTAGAAAATAATTTTTGTTTTGCTTTAGCATAGTTTTCCATCGTTTTATGATAATTTAAATGTTCTTTAGTTAAATTTGTGAAAATGACATAGTCAAAAAGTAATGTATCTACTCTACCCATACTAAGAGCATGACTGCTTACTTCCATAACAACATATTCACAGTCTATGCATTCTTCTAATAATTCATATAATTCTAAAATCCCAGGAGTAGTATTATTCAAATCTTTTATTTTCTCTTCTTTATAAAAGCCAATTGTTCCAATATAAGCTACTTTTTTATGCAAAAGTTTTAATGCTTCATAAAAAAGAAATGAACTGGTTGTTTTTCCATTAGTTCCTGTAATACCGATAAGTTTTATATCTTTAATTTTTGAATATTCATTTATCAATAAATATTCTTTTAAGTATTCTTTTGTGTTTGGAACAATAAATGTAGAAACAGGATATTCTCCCTTTTCAGCAATAATAAGTTCTGCTCCATTCTCTATTGCTTCATCTATATAATTGTGTCCGTCTTCCTCTTCTCCTTTAATAGCAATAAAAATGTCTCCCTTTAAAACTTTTTTAGAGTTTGACTTTATCATACATATCACCAATATATTGTATGATAAATTTATATTTTAGTCACTTAACTACTCGTTTATTTATCATTTCTTCAATTCTATCTAAAAGAAATAAATCTACTTTGCTAGAAAGAAGCGCATTATCAACTTGTTTAATATCTCCATACTTTTCTATCACTTTTTGATAGAAATGAATCATAATCTTATTTTTATCTTCTTCATTGATATTCCACTCTTTAATTTCAGATAATCTTTCTAAACAAACGGATAATTGCAAAAGAAGAATTACTTTCTTAAATATTCTTTCTTTATGATATCTTTTAGCTTGCATACTAATTTCATCTGAAATGGTAAAGATGTCTTCAAGTGGAGCATTTGAATGATAACTCCTTGAAGAAACCCCTTTTGTTACATCTCTTCTATAGTTATAAAAATTATCATGAAAATTTAAAACAATATTGGCTTTTATAAGCATCGAATAAGTAAAAGCGATATCTTCCCAAATTCTAAGTTCTAAAAATCTATATTTATCAATCAAATCTTTTTTGAAAATTTTGTTGCAACAAGATGGACTTTCCCAAAATATCTTTTCGGGATGCTTTGATGTATGATAAATGTATCCTTTTGCACTGGAATTTAAATCGGAATTCATTTGAAATTTATCATTTATATGTACAAATTTTATCCCACAACTAACAATATCAGGATTATTATTTTCTTTAGCACCATTGTACATTGTTTCATACATAGTAAAATCTATATAATCGTCATCATCTACAAAACCAATATATTCTCCTTTAGCAAGTGAAAGACCTACATTACGAGTAAATCCTTGCCCACGATTTTGATCATTTTGATATACTTTTATATTAGAATACTTTTTAGCATATTCTTTTATAATTTTCAAACTATTATCTATTGATGCATCATCAATAATAATTATTTCTATATCTTTTAATGTTTGATTTACTAATGAATCTAAACATTCTCCTATATATTTTTCACTATTAAAAACTGGTACAATCACACTTACTTTTATCATAATAATCACCCATATTCATATTATAACACATATCTCAAATAAACTAATTTTTTTAGACAAAAAATAGGAAAATAAACAAAATTACTTTCCTATTCTAATCTATTCATTTTCATTTCGAACTCTATATTCTTTGCATCTTTGATTTAATGCATCTATAATTAAATCAACTTCTTCAAAAGTCATTGGTTTTACTCCACTAGCATACATGTGGCCTCCACCTTTAAATTTAGCGGCTACATCATTAATAATAGGTCCTCTAGATCTAATGGACCCTCTAATATTATTGTTTTTAGCATCTTCTGTAAACGTAGCCCAAGCATAAATTTCATGAATATAATTAAAATTATTAATCATATTTCCAGCAGTAGCTGCGTCAACATCATATTCTTTTAATATATCATCCGTTATTTTGATATAAGCAAAACCATATTCTGTAACTTTCAAATGACTTTCAATATATCCCTGAAATTTTAATTCCTTAAGAGGTCTTAAATATAAAGAATCATATATTTCTTTAAAATCAAATCTATAATCTTTCATAAGTTTTGAAGTATACAAAAATGTTTTTTCAGAAGTATAAGAAAATAAGAAACGATTTGTATCGGATACTATACCGATATATAACTTTTTAGCTGCTTCTTCCGTCATTTTAAGTTTTGTTAGGTATGTTAATTCAACAATCATTTGAGATGCTGAAGAAGAGGTATCATCTATCCATTCTGTATTACAAAATTTTTCGATAAAAGGATGATGATCAATTTTTATAGAATCCTTAAATGCGAAATCATCTATACCATCTACTCTTCTTTTATCTGGAGTATCTGTTACAATAAGTAGAGCATTTTTACTATCTCCATCAAATTTGTCTAAATTTCCTAAATAATGGAATCTGGAAGACGAGCACCCAACCGCATAAACTTTTTTTTCTGGAAAAGTATGTAAAATGATATTTTTTAAAGCTAATTGGCTTGCTAAAGCATCTGGATCTGGTCCTATATGACGAGCTAAAACAATCGTGTCATATTTTTTTATTTTTTTATAAATTTCTTTATATATATTATTGCTCCACATAGTATCACACTTTCTATGATTATCATAACATAAATTTCACATTTTGTCATGACCATTTACTATACATAATATTTTTTTATAATTGACTCAGCTACCTTAATTCCATCTACAGCAGCAGTCATAATTCCTCCAGCATATCCTGCACCCTCTCCGCAAGGATATATTCCTTTTATATCTGATTCAAATTCTTCATTTCTTTTGATTCGAATAGGAGATGATGTTCTACTTTCTATACCTGCTAAGATAGCATCTTCTCTATCAAATCCTTTTATTTTTGTTCCAAAATATAAAATAGCTTCTTTTATAGATTGGTTCAATTCTTCTGGTAATAAATCATTTAGATTAGATAATTGATATTTTCCTTTAAAAATAGGTTTAATTTTTCCTATTTGTAAAGACTTTTTATTTTCTTTAAAATCTTTCCATAACTGAATAGGTATTTTTCCATCTCCTATTTCATAAGCTTTTTCTTCTAATCTTTTTTGAAATTCTATTCCATCTAACACATTTTGTCCATAATCTTTAGGGCCTATTGTAACTACAATCGCACTATTAGCATTTTCCTCATCTCTTTTATGATTACTCATACCATTAATTACAAGTTTTTTCTCTTCCGATGAAGCATTAACTACAAAACCACCCGGACACATGCAAAAAGAATAAACACCTCTGCCATTTTTTGCTTTATAAGTTAATTTATAGTTAGCAGCACCTAAAGATGCATTCTTTCTTCCATATTGAGTTTCATTTATCATCTCTTGTGGATGCTGCACTCTAAGTCCTACTGCAAAAGGTTTAGAGTCCATTGGAATGTTCTTTTCATACATCATTTTGAATGTATCTCTAGCACTATGACCTACTGCAAGTATTAAAGTATCTGTCTTTATTTTTTCTTTATAATTTATTTCTATAGAAGATATTTTATCATTTATAATTTCTATATTAGTTAGTGTACTATTATAATAAAATTGTCCTCCCATTTCGATAATTTTTTCTCTCATATTTTTAATAACCGTTCTTAAAATATCTGTTCCAATATGCGGGTTATGAATATAAAGAATGTCCTTATCTACACCACACCTTACAAAAGTTTCTAAAACTTTCTTTTGTCTTCCACTCTTATCTTTTACATTCGTATTTAATTTTCCATCAGAAAAAGTTCCAGCACCACCTTCTCCAAATTGAACATTAGAATTTGTATTTAGTTTTCCTGTTTTCCAAAAATTTTCTACTGTTTTTATTCTATTTTCAATTTTTTCTCCTCTTTCAATCACAATTGGTTTATAACCACACTCTGATAAAATATACGCACAAAAAAGTCCTGCAGGTCCACTACCTATAATAATTGGTGAAGATTCAAGTTTTACATTCCCAGATATTGGTACTATATACTCTTTTTTTTCATATTTTACAATATCTTTATTTTTGTTTCCTTTTAAAAAATTATCTTCATTTTCTATACTTACATTCACTTCATAGATATAGTAAATTTCTGGTTTATGTCTTGCATCTATCGATTTTTTAGATATTATCATTTCTTTAATAACATTTTCTTTACAACGTAATATTGTACAAATTTTCTTCTTTAATTCTTCTAAAGTATCTTTTTCTATAGAAATTTTAATTTGTCTTATCGTAATCATTTTATACTACCCCCGGCAATCATTCCAGTAATCCAAGCAATTGTCAAATTATATCCACCGCAATCTCCATAAATATCTAAAAGCTCTCCAGTAACATATAAGCCTTCTATTATTTTTGATTCCATATTTTGCTTAATTTCTTTTAAGGATACACCCCCAGTACACGTTTGAGATGCATCAAAATCATTTGTTCCTACTATCAAAATATGAAAAGATGTTAAATATCTTCCAAGACATTTTTTTAATTTTTCTGAAAGATCATCCCAGTAAGTTTCATTTTTAATACCAGATAATTTAAGCATCAAATTAACTAATTTATAGTTTAAAATACCATCTAATAAATCAGATATTGTTCTCTTTTGAATTTTATTATTTCTTTTATTCATCCAAATGATAAAATCTTCTTCGTTTTCTAATGAAAATGGATATAAGAAATTAATATTTATATGTTCTTTTTTATGTTGATATAAACCTAAAGATACTTTCCCACTTAGATTGAATGTACAAATACCACTAATTCCATAATTGGTAAGCTGAACTTCTCCTACATCTTCACCTATTTTTTTATCATTTTCAAACAGTGCCAATTTCACGTCACTACGAATTCCATGCCATTCTTTTAAATAAGGTGTATCTGCTTTTAAAGATACAAGTGCTGGAAGTACTGGATGAATAGTATGACCAAATTCTTTTAAAATATCATATCCAAAGCCATTTGATCCTGTTTTAGGATAAGCTTTAGAACCTGTTGCTAAAATGATATTTTTAGATTCAAAAATATGATTTTCTGTATATACTTTAAAAGTTTCTTTTTTTTCTATTTTTACAACTTCTTCTCCAAGAAGTATATCTACACCAGATATTTTTGCTTCTTTGATAAGAGCGGTCTGGATGCTAGTAGCTTGATTTGAATATGGATAATAGTATCCATCTTTGATTTTTGGTACAATTCCTATTTTTTCAAAAAAAGATTTAACTTCCTCTAAATATTGTTTTTTAATTATAAAAGGTAGAAAATCATAATCATTAGAATGATAATACTTTATATTTTGATTTTCATTATAATAATTACATCTTCCGTTTCCTGTTATAAGTAATTTTTTCCCACAATCTTTATTTTTTTCAATCAATAATACTTTTTTATTATTTTTAGCCGCATAAATAGAAGAGATAAGTCCAGATGCTCCAGCTCCTATTACAATAACATCAATCATAAATCACCTCATATATTATCTTTATTATATCAAAAGAAAAAAGATATTTCATCTTTTTAATTTTTTAATTTTAAATATTTCATTTTCTACAATAGTATCACAAATACCATATAAATTTTGTTGCTTTATTATATCCTTACACTCTTCTAAAAGTTTTCGTTTTATTATATTTTTATTAGTTAAAGATAATATAGAAGCATATTTGTCTAAATAAAGATTAAAAACTTGATAGTAACTATCTGTATACTCTTCTACATTTTTTTTATCATACATTTTTTTTATAAAGAAATGATTATATGATGATGATACTTCTTCATAACCGATATCAAATGGAATATAACTTTCGATAGCGTTTATATTTAATATAAGCATTGTACGCACTGTCCAATGATAAAAAGATTTCAAGCCTTCTGGATTAACATAAAATAAATCATAATTTTTACTTAATTTTTCAAAATCTAAAATACTATTTCCTAGATATTCTTTCATCTCTCTTAATTTTTTTTCACTTTGTACATAACAAATTTTAGCATTTGGATTTAGTTTTATAAAACAACCATGTGTTATACTTTCATTTATATATTGTTCTGGATTCATACTTATATTTTCTATCCAATCACAAATACATTCTTCTATATATGGACTTGTCCAAAGTCCTCCAATAGGTTTCTTTCCATTATTTTGAACATCATACCATAAATCTTTTTGGATTTTATTATTTCCAATATGTACATATTTTTTTTCAAGTAAATTTGGCATAGTATCCCCCTTTGGTCCTGTATTATAACATAATTATATTTAAAGTCAAAATTAAAGGATGAAATATTCATCCTTTAAACTATTCTTTTTAAAGAAGGTATACGTTTAAATATTGTGATATAAAGTAGTTATACTTTAAAGTTTTTATTCAATAAATAAATTATTTCATTTTCAAAATCACATTTCATTTATTTATTCTATATTTTTTAACAACTATACTTTAATCTGAAACTTGATTTAAAAATTCTTTTAATTTTATAGATACATTTTCTGGTAAAATTTCTTTCAATTCTTCAATATTAGCCTCTTTTATCTTATTTATTGTATGATATTTTTTTAGTAATAACTTTTTTCTTTTATCACCAATTCCTTCTATAGAATCAAGTAAACTCTCAATAGAACCTTTGCTTCTAAGTTTTCTATGGTAACTTATTGTAAAATTATGTACTTCATCTTGCATTCTTTCTAATAAATAAAATAAATTACTTCTCTTATCAATTTCAATTTCAATGATTGGATCAAAAGCAAGTAATGCATTTGTACTATGTTTATCATCTTTTTTTAGTCCTACAACTGGAATATTCATTCCTAATTCTTGTAAAACCTCTCTTGCAATATTCATTTGACCTTTGGCACCATCGACAATAATCAAATCAGGTCTTTCCAAATTATCCATTAAAACTCTAAAGTATCTCCTATAAATTACTTCTTTCATTGTTCCATAGTCATCATTTTTATCTAAGGTAATTTTAAATTTGCGATAATCATTTTTGGATGGTTTTCCTTCTTTAAAAACAACCATCCCAGAGACGTTATAAGATCCAAATAAATTAGAATTATCAAAAAGTTCAATACGATGTAACTGTTTTAAATGAAGTATTTCTCTTAAACTTTCGTTTGCATCTATCGTTCTAGCTTCATCTTTTTTAATAAGTTCAAATTTTTCTTCCATCGCATTTTTTGCATTATCTATAGCCATATCAACGATTTTTTTCTTTTCACCTTTTTGAGGGATTTTAAATGATGATGAATAAATTTCCTCTAAAATATTTACATCTACAATATTTGGAATCAATACTTCTTTAGGAAGAAGTGCATGTTTATCATAAAAAGATACAATATATCTTAAAAATTCATTTTCTAAGGTATCAATCATAGGAAAGATATCACTTTTTCTTCCAACTATTTTAGCCCCTCTGATAAAAAAAACTTGAATAGATAAATATCCTTTATCTACATAATAACCAAATACATCTCTATCTACTAAATCACTAACTTCTACTTTTTGTTTTACTAATGTAATTTCAATATTTTCAAGTAAATTTTTAAGTTCTAAAGCTTTTTCAAAATTTAAATTAGCACTAGCTGCATTCATTTCTTCTTTTATTTTATCAGTAATAATCTTGTCATCACCTTTTAAAAATTTAATAATATCGTTTTCCATTTTTTGAATTTTATGTTCTGGCACATCATAAACACAATATCCTAAACATTCATGTATATGATAAAAAAGACATGGCTTTTTAGGATATGTTTCACATTTTCTAAGAGGATATAAGCGATTGATTAAATTTACGGTAGAACGAGCTGCCGTTACATTAGGATATGGCCCAAAAAGGCGAGCATTTTTGTTTTTTTTACGGGATAAATTTCTTACAATTTTAAGTCTAGGAGCTTTTTCATTTGTAAATTCTATATATGGATATGATTTATCATCTCTAAGTAGAATATTATATTTTGGATCATATTTTTTAATTAAATTAATTTCTAAAATTAAAGATTCTGTTTCTGAAGATACAATAATATATTCAAAATCTCTTATTTCTGATACAAGTTTTGCCGTTTTTCCTGTATGAGTTCCTCTAAAATAAGATGATAATCTGTTTTTTAATTTTTTTGCTTTTCCAACATAAATAATAGTTCCAACTTCATTTTTCATTAGATAGCATCCTGGTTCATTTGGAACTAATGAAAGCTTATTTTTTATAAAATCCATAATATCACCCGCCTCCTGTTAGTATTATATCACTTTTATTTAAAATTATAAAATGGTATAATTAAAGTGGTGATTTTATGAAAACCATAAAAAATTCTATTAAATCGGAACTTACTATTAAAAAATCAAAATTTATAACTTTTTTGTTTCCTATTTCTTCTAAAGATGATGTATCTACTTATTTAGATAAAGTAAAATCTGAATATAAAGGAGCCACTCATTATTGTTATGCATATAAATTAAAAGGAGAAGAAAAATGTTCAGATGATGGTGAACCTTCTAAGACAGCTGGATTTCCTATTTTAAATGTTCTTAAAAATAATCAATTTGATTCAGTTCTTGTGATTGTAATTCGCTATTTTGGTGGTGTTAAATTAGGTGCATCAGGACTTATTCATGCTTATCAAGATAGTACTTTAGAAGCCATCAAAAAAGCAGATATAATAAATGTTACAGAAGGTTATTTAGTTCAAATTTACTTTCCTTATGATCAAAAGAAAAATATTGATTATTTGTTAAAAGATTTTTATATTAATGATAAAAATTATGATAAAGAAGTTATGTATCAAGTTGAAATTGAAAAGGGAAAATTAGAAGATTTAAAAAAATCATT
>CACZQZ010000078.1 GCA_902783405.1 uncultured Erysipelotrichaceae bacterium | reverse complement strand
TTAAAAAAAGCAAATTCGGCAGCTTTATGATAAATTAGAAGAACCTTTTGAAACAGAACTTATCCTAGATGATGTTCAAGAACAGATAAACTATTATGATAGAAATGCAAAAAGATTTCATAGATTAGAAAGTGGAAGTTTAGATTTCACAAATATTAGTGAATACAAACAAAAAAGATAGCATATGAAACTAAAAGAGATGAATTTATTAAACCTTCTGGAATAGATGAAGAGGAATATTTAAGTGAAGAAATATTAAAAATATCTGATGAAGTGTTTGAACAATACAAAAAAAATGGATTTGAAAATGTTGCTATAATAGATAGTCAAACTAATAAAAGATTAGGAGCTATAAATACAATAGGAGAAGTTAGCAGAGTTGATTATTCTAAAGAACAAAAAGAGATTATGAAACAGCATGTTAATGACTTATATTCACTACATAATCATCCAGGAGAACATACTTTTTCTATGGAAGACATTGAAGATTTATTCAAAAATCAATGTTTTTGTGGTAGTATAGTATGTACAGAAAAGTATAATTATTATTTCATACCTAAAAGGGAAGATTTATCAATTACAAAACAAAATTTTGAAAATTTATGCCAAGGGATGAATGATAATATAAGAAAATTAAATGATAAACATTTTGATGATTATGCTTATTTAACGCAAAATGACAGAAATCATTTAATATATAAAGAAATGTTTGAAAAGATAGGATGGATTTATGGAAGAGAAAAAAGAAAAAATTAAAGGAATTGATGATTCAAATATGGAAAAACAATTAGAAATGTTTAGCCATAAGGGAGATGGAAAAGGTTATGCTGGTATAGAAGATAACTTTTTTGATTATTTAAAAAGAATTCAAAAAGAAAAGGAAGAAAAGAAGGAAAAAAAAAAGCACTCAAAAATAGGGTGCTTTTACTATGGCATATATAAAAAAGAACCACCCGTCAAGCACAATGCTCGGCGGGCAGTTTTATGCAAAAGTATAAATAGAAAATATTAATTTATCAATTATTTAGTGACATGAGATATTTAATCCATTACTTCTAAATTTTGTATTGTTTAAATAAAATTCATTATCAATATAATCTAAAGTAACCGTAGTTTCACCAATAAAATATGCAGAACTATCCCCACCATAACAACTAACTTTATAAGTAAGGATTAACTTATTATTTTCTGTTTCTTTATTAGTTAACTCAACGATATTGTCAATGTTTTCATGTCCAGGAATAGTTATAATATAATTGTCATTATCTTCTTTGATTTTATAATTATAGTAATTTGCTTCAGGGTCATTTTGAGCATTAATAATTTCCTGTACACTTTTATTCTTTGAGATAAATTTTACTTTTTTAAAAAAAGCTTCTTTTGAAATCTTATGTAAATCTCCTTCATCATATCCAATTACTTCAGTGTTTACTGCTATTTCCTCTAATAAAATATTAAATATCCATGCATCATTAATAATAGTTTTTTCACCTGTGCTAGCTGCAATTTTATCTACTAATTTTTGAGTGTCTTCATCCAATTCACTAGGAATTAAGCTATCTTCTTTCTTTTCTTCTTTTTCAACAGGAACAGAAACTGATTTTTCGTCAATTATTTCTTCACTTTTCTTTTCTTCTTTAGTATGAAAATTATAAATAATATAAGTACATCCTAAAATGATTAGGCTTAAAATAACGAATAAGAAAATAATGATTTTTTCTTTGTTTTTCATATTTCCTCCTTTCTTTTTATCATAGTAATCCTACCTTCATTTTATCACTTAGAAATTTATCTTTCAATGTGTGTATAAATTAAAATAAAAAACTATTGTTTTGGCTGTAAAATTGATGTAAAATAAGGGCAATGGGTGATTTTATGGATGAAATTACAAAAGATTTAGAAAAAAAATTAAAATCAAATGATAAAGTTGTAGTCGCAACATCTGGTGGACCAGATTCTATGGCTCTTTTATCACTAGTATGTGATATTAAAGATAAAATAAATATAACCATTATTTGTGCTCATGTAAATCATAAAATGAGGATAGAAAGCGAAGACGAAAAAATAATGGTAGAAGAATATTGTAAGAAAAGAAACATTATTTTTGAATATATGGAAATATTAGAATATAGTGAAGATAATTTTCATAATGATGCAAGGAAAAAACGTTACCAATTTTTTGAAACATTAATCCATAAATATAAAGCAAATTACCTATTTACAGCGCATCATGCGGATGATTTAGCAGAAACTATTTTAATGCGTATGATGAGGGGTTCTACTTTAAAAGGATATGCTGGATTTCCTAAAGTACAAGATAGAAATGGTTACAAAATTGTAAGACCATTCATTATAAAATCAAAAGAAGAAATTGATGCATATTGTGATAATAAAAATATTCCATATGCAATTGATGGATCTAACCAAAAAGATACTTATACGAGAAATCGCTTTAGAAAATATATTATTCCTGCTTTAAAAGAGGAAACAAATAATTTTTATTCTCAAATGTATAAATTTTCTAAAACATTATTAGAATATGATTCTTTTTTAGAAGAACTTACGGAAGATAAGATAAAAGAAGTTTACAAGAATAAAGAAATATTTATAGATAAAATAAGACGTGAAAAAAAATTAATTCAAAAAAGATTAATTCAAAAAATATTAGAAGATATTTATAAAGAAGATTTACTAAAAATTGATAACTCTCATGTAGATTCTATTTTGGGTATGATTTATAATTTAAAACCTAATATGGAAATAGATTTACCAAATGAAATAACTATTCAAAAACATTATGATAAAATAATTTTTGAAGAAAAAAAACAAACTCAAGAATACAAAATAGAAATTAAAGAAAAAACAATATTACCAGATGAATCTATTATTCAAATGATTTCAAGTGTAGAAGAAAACAGTAATTTTATTTGCAGACTAAATAAATCGGATGTGTCATTACCATTATATGTTCGAAATAAAAAAGATGGAGATAAAATGAATGTTAAGAATATGAAAGGAAATAAAAAAATCAAAAAAATTTTTATTGAAAATAAAATAGATTCAAATAAAAGAAAACTCTATCCGGTTGTAGTAGATAGTGAAGATAAAATAGTTTGGATTCCAGGATTAAAAAAATCACAATTTGATAAACCAAAAGAGGAAAAGTGTGATATAATACTAAAGTACACCTTGAAAGGAGAAAAAAATGAATAAAAAAACAATTAGAAGAGGATTAATTCCATATTTAATTATATTTGTATTTATGTTTTTCATCATGTTCTTTTTTGATATGATCAATCAAAAAATAAATAAGTTAACATATGATGAGTTTATGAAGGCTGTAAATGAAGAAAAAGTTACAGAAGTAGTTGTTACACCAAGAGAAAGTGCAGGAATCTATCAATTTACTGGAAAATTAAAAAAGTATAATAAAAATGAATATTTTACAGTTACTGTTCCATATTCTAATGAAACAATTTCAAAATTATATGAATATCAAGAAAAAAATAATTTTAAATTAACTGTTAATTCAGATCCAGATTCAAGCAAATTATTATTATTCTTATATGAATTTTTACCTATGATTATTATCTTAGGAGCAGCCCTTTACTTTATTACAAGACAAATGGGTAGTGCAGGAAAATCTATGGATTTTGGAAAAAGTAGAGCAAGACTTAATAGTGATACTAAAAAAGTTACTTTTGATGAAGTAGCTGGACTAGAAGAAGAAAAAGAAGAAGTTAGTGAATTAATTGATTTCTTAAAAGAACCAAAGAAGTTCCAAAAATTAGGAGCTAGAATACCAAAAGGTGTTTTACTTGTTGGTCCTCCAGGAACTGGTAAAACTTTACTTGCTAGAGCAGTTGCCGGAGAAGCAAATGTACCATTTTTCTATATTAGTGGTTCAGAATTCGTAGAACTTTTTGTAGGTGTCGGTGCTTCTCGTGTACGTGATATGTTTAAACAAGCAAAACAAAATGCACCATGTTTAATTTTCATTGATGAAATCGATGCCGTAGGTCGTCAAAGAGGGACTGGTCTTGGTGGCGGACATGATGAAAGAGAACAAACTTTGAACCAATTATTAACAGAAATGGATGGATTTGGGGCAAATGAAGGAATTATCATTATTGCTGCAACAAATCGTCCTGACGTATTAGATCCAGCATTACTAAGACCTGGAAGATTTGATAGACAAGTAACGGTTAATTTACCAGATGTTAAGGGAAGAGAAGAAATCTTAGAAGTACATGCTAGAAACAAAACTTTTGCTAAAGGAATTAAGTTATCAAATATTGCTAAAAGAACAGTAGGATTTAGTGGAGCAGATCTAGAAAACTTACTTAATGAAGCAGCTTTACTTACAGTACGTAAGAATAAAGACGCTATTACGATGACAGAAATTGATGAAGCACATGATAGAGTTTTAATGGGACCTGCTAAGAAGAGTCATAAATATACTGATAAAGAAAAACGTGTTGTTGCTTACCATGAAGCTGGTCACGCTGTTGTAGGAATTAAATTAGAAGGAGCAAACGAAGTTCAAAAAATTACAATTGTACCTCGTGGTACTGCTGGTGGATATAATTTAATGCTTCCAAAAGAAGAAACTTATTTATCTACGAAAAAAGAATTACTTGAGAGTATCAGTGGATTACTTGGTGGTCGTGTTGCAGAAGAATTTATTTTTAATGAAATTACTACAGGAGCTCATAATGATTTTGAAAAAGCAACTAAAATTGCACGTGCTATGGTAACAGAATATGGTATGAGTGATTTAGGACCTGTTCAATTTGAACATCAAGAATCAAGTGTCTTTTTAGGAAGAGATTATAATAAAACAAGAAATTTCTCATCTCAAGTTGCTTTTGAAATCGATCAAGAAATGAGAAAGATTATTGATGAATGTTATCAAAAAACAGAAAAAATAATTAGGGAAAACAAAGATTTACTTGATTTAATTGCTAATGCTTTACTTGAACATGAAACCATTACAAAAGAACAAATTGAATATTTGGTAGAACATGGTTGTATGCCAGATGAAGATGGTGAAACAGATAAAAGTGATTTTGAAGAATTATCTTATGAAGATATGAATTTAGAAGATTTAAAAGAATTAGCAAAAGAAAGAAAAATCAAAAATGTATCTAAGATGAGTAAAGAAGAAATTGTAGATGCATTAAAAGAATTAGATAAAGAATAAGACTTGAAAAATAGTCTTTTTTTTTCTATACTAATAATAGTTGAAAGAAGGAGTTCCTATGAAAATAAGTAGTGAATGGAAAGATTATGAAATCATTGATGCAGGTAATGGTGAAAAATTAGAAAGATGGAAAGATATTATTTTGAGAAGACCAGATCCTCAAAGTATTTGGAATGTAGAAGATTATAGTAAATGGAAAAATGTTGATGGACATTATTTTCGTTCTAATAAAGGTGGAGGAGAGTGGAAATTTTATAAAACATTACCAGAATACTGGACAGTATCTTATAAAGACTTAACATTTAAAGTATCTCCAACTAATTTTAAACATACTGGCCTTTTCCCAGAACAAGCTGTTAATTGGGATTTTATGATGGAAAAAATTAAAAATGCAAATAGACCCATCAAAGTATTAAATTTATTTGCCTATACAGGAGCCGCTACTGTAGCGTGTGCGAAAGCAGGAGCAGAGGTAGTTCAAGTAGATTCTTCAAAAGGAATGACAGAATGGGCTAAAGAAAACCGCGATTTATCTGGACTATCTGATGCTAAAATAAGATATATTGTTGATGACTGTGTCAAATTTGTTCAAAGAGAAGAAAGAAGAGGAAACAAGTATGATGCTATTATCATGGATCCTCCTAGTTATGGAAGAGGCCCAAATAAAGAAGTATGGAAATTTGAAAAGAATATTTATTTCTTAATTGAAGAATGCTCTAAAATATTATCTGATGATCCACTATTTTTTACTATTAATTCTTATACAACAGGAATATCTCATGTGGCTTTAGCTAATATTTTAAAAACAACATTACTTAAAAAATATCCATATGGAAAAATAGAATCTGGCGATGTAATGCTTCCAATAACCAGAGATAATCTATATTTACCATGTGGTATTTATGGTAGGTGGACAAGTGATTAATATTTTATATGAAGATAATCATATTTTAGTAGTAGAAAAACCTATCAATATTCCAGTACAAGAAGATAATACTAAAGATAAAGATTTACTAACCATTTTAAAAGAATACATAAAAGAAAAATATCAAAAACAAGGAAATGTTTATTTAGGACTTATTCATAGATTAGATAGACCAGTAGGTGGTGTAATGGTCTTTGCTAAAACTAGTAAGGCTGCAAGCAGATTATCAAAACAAGTACAAACTCATCAATTTGAAAAAAAATATTACGCTGTCGTAGAAGGAAATATAGAAGAAAAAGGTAAGTATGTTGATAAATTATTAAAGGATAAAAAAAACAATATAACGACTGTAAATCCAAATGGAAAAGAAGCTATATTAGAATTTAAAAAAATCAAATCTAAAAATAACCTATCATTAGTTGATATCAATTTAAAGACAGGCAGAAGTCATCAAATTAGAGTACAATTTTCATATCATGGATATCCATTATATGGTGATCAAAAATATAATCAAAATGCTATAAAGAAGCAAATTGCTTTATTTGCTTACTCATTATCTTTTTATCATCCGATTAGAAAAGAAAAAGTAATATTTACGCTAGATAAACCAGATAGATATCCCTTTACACTTTTTTAGTAAATAAATGTAAATAGAACCATAATTTATAACTATAAACATATATTTTATTAGGTGATTATATGAATCAATATAAAATATGTGTTTTAATTTTACTTATTTTGACTATTTTTTCTATAGATTTTGTACATGCTGAAAATAAGGATTCCTTAGAACTATCAGGAAAAGTAATTTATTTAGATCCAGGTCATGGAGGAATAGATCCTGGTGCTATTTATAAAAATATAGAAGAGAAAAATATCAATTTAGATATTTGTAAAATCTTAAAACAAAAATTAGAAGAAAAAGGAGCACAAGTCTATTTAACCAGATATGGAGATTACGATTTATCAGTAAAAAACACAATTAATAGAAAACGTAGTGATTTATCAAGAAGAGTTAAAATAATTAATGAATCCAATGCCGATTTATATTTATCCATACATCTAAATTCAGATTCATCAAGTACGTGGCGAGGAATACAACTTTTTTATGATGATATTCATGATAATAATAAAAAATTATCACAAATATTAGAAAAAGAAATGAAGAAACATATCAGTTTAACAAGAAAATCAGAAGAAATAAATAACTTATATATGCTTCGTAGAATTAATATTCCAGGATTACTAATTGAAGCTGGGTTTTTATCTAACCCTAATGATAGATACTTACTTAAGAGTAAAAGTTATCAAGAAAGATTATCAAATATTATTACAAAAGGTGTTATTACTTATTTCTATCGTCCATAAAAAAATCACAAAAATAACATATTTTTTTCACATTATTTGTGATATAATACATAGTAGGTGGGAATATGAGAAATGATAAATTATTTAAGACATTAGAAGAACAAGTTGATATTTTAAAAGCAAAAGGTCTTACGATTAATAATTATGATTATGCTAAAGATGTTCTTTTAAGAGAAAATTATTTCTTTTTAAGCGGATATAGACATTTGTTTTTTAGAGATAAAAAAGATCATAGATTCATAGAAGGAACCACTTTTGAAGAACTTTATTCTATGTTTTTATTTGACCGTTCTCTTCGAAATATTTTATTTGAGTATATTTTAATCGTTGAAAATAATATTAAATCCATTATTAGTTATCAACTTTCTAAAAAGTATGGATATAAAGAAAAAGATTACTTAGACTCTAAAAACTTTAATCAGGATAATTTGAAGGTAAGACAAGTAAATGACGTTTTAAATAAAATGAAAAGGCAAATAAAGAATAATGTATATGATCATACAGCTACTATGCATTATGCAAATAATTATGGGTATATTCCAATGTGGATTATGGTAAAAGTTTTATCATTTGGAATTATCTCTGAACTATATTCTATATTAAAAGCAAATGACCAATATGAAATTGCTGAGATTTATCATGTTGAACCAGATGATTTAACTGTTTATTTAGCTATTCTTTCTAATTTTAGAAATCTTTGTGCACATGAAGATATATTATATGATCATAAGACAAAAAGAATTATTGGAGATACCATTTATCATAAAAAGTTAAATATACCACAGGAAGAAGGAGAATACATCTATGGAAAAAATGATTTATTTGCTGTTATTATCATTTTAAAGCAATTACTTACAAAAGATGATTTTAGATGTATGTTTAATGAAATTTGTTATGAAATAGATTATTTAGAAGGGAAAATCGATGTTATACCAATTATGAGCATATTAAATCAGATTGGTTTCCCAGAAAATTATAGAGATATTATGGAATAAGGAGGAATAAGATGAAAGAAAAAATATTTGCAGCTTTTGCTGTTATTATCGCTTTCTTTGTTGGAATTATGGGCACCATTGGTGTATATAGGTATTTTCCAGTTAAGGAAGAAGTTAAAACAAGTTCAACATCTACTGCTACAGTAAGTGTAAAAGAAGAAAATGATTTAAAGGGAGCTATTGAAAAAGTATATGATTCAGTTGTATTAGTTCAATCATATAAAAATGGTACTCTTTCTTCAACAGGAACTGGATTTGTATATAAAAAAGATGATAAATATGGTTATGTTATGACCAACGAACATGTTGTCGATGATGCAACTTCAGTAAAAGTAAAAGATATCAATGGAAATGAGATTGATGCTAAAGTATTAGGCGGAGATGAATTCTCTGATATTGCTGTTTTAACAATAGATGAAAAAGCAGTAATTGAGGTAGCAGTTCTCGGCGATAGTACTGCATCAGAAATTGGAGATACGGTATTTACTGTTGGTTCTCCTTTGGGTGAAAAATATATGGGAACTGTTACGAAAGGTATTCTATCTGGAAAAAATAGAAATATTGATTCTGGAAGTTTCGTAATGGAATTACTTCAAACTGATGCTGCTATGAATCCTGGAAATAGTGGTGGACCACTTGTGAATATGGCAGGTCAAGTTATTGGCGTTAATTCTATGAAATTTGTTAAAGATGAAATCGAAGGAATGGGATTTTCTATCCCAGTAGAGCTTGCTAAATCAACTGCTGAAAAAATAGAAAATGGAGAAAAAATTGTAAGACCATATGTTGGTGTAACATTATCAGAATTATCAAATGCATATTATCTATATAGAAATGGAATTGATATTGATTCATCTATTAAAGAAGGTGTAGTCATTGTATCTGTTGAAAAAGATTCACCAGCATCTGATATTGGACTTAAATCGGGAGATGTCGTTACTGAATTCGGTGGTAAAAAAATCACAAGTATTTCTGCATTTAGATCTATACTTTATAAATATAATGTAGGAGATAAAGTAGAAATGAAATATATAAGAGGAAAAAACACTAAAACAGTAACCATTCATTTAAATAAAGAGAGTTAATCTCTTTTTTTCATTTTTTTGTTTCTATTTTTTTAATAGAATGATATAATAAAAATAAGAATAGAGGGGAATTTTATGACTAAAGAAGAAACGATAAAGAAAATGGATGAATATTTTAGAGCAGCTAATTATCTATCTTTAGGACAATTATATTTACTCGATAATCCATTACTTAAAAAGCCTTTAAAAAGAGAACATATTAAGAAGAAAATTGTTGGTCACTGGGGAACTGTTCCAGGACAAAATTTTATTTATACACATTTAAACTATGTTATTAAAAAATATGATTTAGATATGATATACGTATCTGGTCCAGGTCATGGTGGAAACTTCATGATTGCTAATACTTATTTAGAAGGTAGTTATTCTGAAAAATATCCAGATATTAGTCAAGATGAAGAAGGAATGAAAAAACTATTTAAACAATTTTCTTTTCCAGGAGGAGTATCTAGTCATGTAGCCCCAGAAGTACCAGGTTCTATTCATGAGGGTGGAGAACTTGGATATAGTCTTTCTCATGCCTTTGGAGCTGTTTTTGATAATCCAGATTTAATTGCTACTTGTGTGGTTGGAGATGGAGAAGCTGAAACCGGACCACTAGCTACATCTTGGCATGGAAATAAATTTTTAAATCCTAAAATAGATGGAGCTGTTTTACCAATATTACATTTAAATGGATATAAAATTAGTAATCCTACTGTTTTTTCTAGAATTAGTTTATTAGAATGCATTAATTTCTTTCAAGGATGTGGATGGGAACCTTTCATTGTAGAAGGATCAGATCCTATGGAAATGCATGAGGCTATGATGGAAACGATGGATAAAGTTATTCAAAAAATAAAAAGAATACAAAAAGATGCTAGAGAAGGGAATAATAATGATAGACCAATATGGCCAATGATTATTTTAAAAACACCTAAAGGATGGACTGGACCTAAATTTGTAGAAAAAAAACAAATGGAAGGTTCATTTAGATCTCATCAAGTTCCTCTTTCTATGGAAAATGATTCTCATATAAAAGAACTTGAAAAATGGCTTAAAAGTTATCATCCAGAAGAACTATTTGATAAAAATGGAACTTTGAGACAAGATTTAAAAGATTTTTTACCTAAAGGTAATAGGAGAATGGGATCTAATATTCATACGAATGGTGGACTTTTATTGAAGAGATTAGTGTTACCTGATTTTAGGACATATGCTTTTGATACGAAAGGACATGGCAATCTTAAAACACAGGATATGCTTGAACTTAGTGGCTATATAAGAGATATTATAAAAAATAATCCAAATAATTTTAGAGTATTTGGACCAGATGAGACAATGTCAAATAGATTGTATAAGATTTTTGAAACTTCTAATCGAAATTGGCAAGCTACAAAATATGATACAGATGAATATTTAGATAAAGAAGGTTGTATTATGGATTCTTACCTTTCTGAACATATGTGTGAAGGATGGCTAGAAGGATACCTACTTACTGGTAGACATGGATTTTTTGCTAGCTATGAAGCTTTTATTAGAATTATCGATTCTATGGTCAGCCAGCATGCAAAATGGCTTAAAGTTTGTAATCAAATTCCATGGAGAAGCGATATTGCGTCTTTGAACCTACTATTAACTTCAAATGTATGGCAACAAGATCATAATGGTTTTACACATCAAGATCCAGGATTTTTAGATCATATCGCTAATAAAAAAGCAGATGTTGTTAGAATGTATTTGCCACCAGATACAAACTCTTTATTATCATGCTTTGATCACTGTATTAAAAGTCAAAATTATGTGAATGTTATCGTGGCTTCTAAACATCCTAGTTATCAGTGGCTTTCTATGGAAGAAGCTATAGAACACTGTACAAAGGGTATTGGTATTTGGAAATGGGCTAGTAATGATGAAGAAGATAATCCAGATGTCATTATGGCAGCATGTGGTGATACACCAACGGTTGAAACTTTAGCTGCCATATCGATTTTACATAAATATTTACCAGATATAAAAGTAAGATGTATTAATGTGGTTGATTTAATGAAATTAGAGTCTCCACAAAAACATCCTCATGCTTTAAGTGATATCGAATATGATTTATTATTTACTAAAGATAAACCAATTATCTTTGCATATCATGGTTATCCTACACTTATTCATGAATTAACATATCTAAGACATAATCACAATATTCATGTTCATGGTTATGAAGAAGAAGGAACTATAACAACTCCATTTGACATGAGAGTACAAAATAAAATTGATCGCTTTCATTTAGTAATTGACGTTATTGATAATTTACCTCAACTTGGAAGTAAAGGAGTTTATTTAAGAGAACTTATGAAGAAAAAAATCATTGAACATAATAGTTATATTAGAGATTATGGTGTAGATATGGAAGAAATACAAAATTGGAAATGGGAAGACATCAATT
>CACZQZ010000077.1 GCA_902783405.1 uncultured Erysipelotrichaceae bacterium | reverse complement strand
TTGATTACAATATTTTTAAAAGTACAGACAATGTTAATTTAAATTGTATTTTGGGTATCAAAAAAAATGGAGAATATCATAGTTTTTTAGAAAATTATGATAAATATAAATAAAACAAAAAAATAAATTGAAATTTAAGATAAATTTGTTTATACTAAAATATAGGAGGAAGATGTATGAAAAAAATATTGATGACTATCGTTGCTATTTTATCTGTTTTTATGATAACTGCTTGTGAAGAAAAAAAGATATCAAACGAAGAAAAGAAAGATGCTGCACTTATTTTTAAAGAAGAATACGAATCTTTAAATGGAAAGGAAAATACTAGTGGGAAAGTACATAGAACTGTTCATATACCAGAAGATAATCCTTATGAAAAAGTAAGTCAAAAAAAAGTTGTAAAAATGTTAGAAAATAATGAAACTTTTTATCTATATGTTGGAGATTCTATGTGTCCATGGTGTAGGTCTGTTTTAGAAAAATCCATTGAAGTAGCAAACAATAAAAATATTCAAAAAATATATTATATTGATATTTGGGATGATGAAGGAAATGAAATTTTAAGAGACAAATATGAATTAGTCGATGGAACTCCTGCTAAAGTATCAGATGGAACAGAAGAATACCAAAAATTATTAAAAACATTTGATTCAGTTCTTAGTGATTATACCCTAACCGATGAAGAAGGAAATAAAATTGAAGTAGGAGAAAAAAGAATTTTTGCCCCAAATTATTTCTATATTGAAGATGGTAAAGTTAAAAAAATGGTAGAAGGAATTTCAGAAAAACAAAAAGATTCTAGAGAAGAACTTACAGATGAAATGTTAAAAGATGAAGAAGAAATATTTAAAAATTTCTTTGTATAAGTAAATCATTTCTTGATTTACTTTTTTGGTATAATAAGAAGTATATAGAAATCAAAAGAAAAGGAGAAGCGAATGAAAAGATGTGCATGGGTAAATTTAAATAATCAAAATTATATAAAATATCATGATGAAGAGTGGGGGAAGCCTGTTTATGATGATGATAAATTATTTGAAATGCTTGTTTTAGAGAGTTTTCAAGCTGGACTTTCCTGGGAATGCATTTTAAATAAAAGAAAAGCATTTTATGATGCATTTGATTCTTTTAATTATAAAAAGATATGTAATTATGATGAAAACAAAATAAATGAATTGTTAGAAAATAAAGGGATTATTCGAAATAAACGAAAAATAGAAGCAACCATTCAAAATGCTAAAGTATTTATAAGTATTCAAAAAGAATATGGTAGTTTTTGTAATTACATTTGGTCTTTTACAAAAGAACGAATCATTAAAAATAAAGATGATATCTTTAAAACAACTTCACCGTTATCTGATACGATTTCTAAAGATTTAAAGAAAAAAGGAATGACCTTTGTTGGAAGTACTATTATTTATTCTTATCTGCAAGCTATTGGAATTATAAATGACCATGAGTTAAAATGCGACTGTTACAATAAATATTCTTAATTTGTTTGAAAATGAGAATAAAAAGAATAATTAAAACCAATTTAAAAAAAGAGAAACGTAATATATTAAAAAGAAGGAAAAATAGTTTTTAATTCTTAAAATTAGTCATTTGTGCTATTTTTAGAATAATGGTAATATGTTTCTCGAGAGAGCACATTATCTCCGGTTTTAAAAAATTATAAGTTTTCTTTAAATATTTTATATTTCTCTTTACATCGCTCTCTCAATATTTATCTTCATTTTATAGTGAAAAAGCAACATTTTATGTTGTTTTTTCTAACATAATATTGACGTACGTTTGTTTGGATGATATAGTTAAAAAGAAAGAAGATGATGTTATGGAAATTAAAAAAATAGAAAAATTGAAAAATGGTAAATACAAAATTTATTTCACTGAAGGAGATACTATAACTACATATGATGCCGTTATTTTAAAGCAAAATCTTTTGTATCATAAAAGAATTACGAAAGAAGAATATGCAAGTATTTTAAGAGAAACTGGATACTATGCTTCTTTAGATGAAGTTATTAAAAAAATTAGTAAAAAATATCGTAGTGAAAAAGAAATTAGAGATTTTTTAAAGCAAAGAGACGTAGAAAATGAAGAAGAAATGATTCATTATTTAAAAGAAAATCATCTTTTAAATGATGAAATATTTGTAAAAAGTTATATTCATGATAGGGCTTTTCTTTCAAGTGATGGACCATGTGCTATTTTTAATGATTTAAAGAAACATAACATAAATGATGAAATCATAAATAAATATTTAAATGAAATTGAAGAAAATGTTTGGAATAAAAAAATTGATAAGATGATTCAAAAGAAAACAAAACCAAATACATCTCCTTATATGCAAAAACAAAAAATCATAAATGATCTTATTTCTAAAGGATTCGATAAAGAAATAATTTTGGATAGAATGAAAAAATTTTCATTTTCAAGTGAAGGTATTATTAAAGACTACCAAAAGCTAAAATTAAAATTAGAAAAAAAATATGAGGGAAGTAATTTAGACTTCGAAATCAAAAAAAGACTTTATCAAAAAGGATATTCGACTAATGATATTGATGATTATCTAAGTTGATAGAAGTTCTTTTTTATGTTACAATGGAATTGGTGAGAAGAGTGAAAAATCTATTTCCAAAAATGTATAAAAAAGATATTTATCATATTCCATATGGTGAACTTAAAAAGAAAAATATCAAATGCTTAGTCTTTGATTTTGATAATACATTAGTTCCTTCTTTTCAAAAAGATTGGAATCAAAAATTAGAACAACTTATGGAAAAACTAGATAAACAAAATTTTATTATTATTATTTTATCTAATAACACGAAAAAAAGATTTTTACAGTTCCAAAAGAAATTTAACATTAGAATCATAACGTTAGCAGTTAAACCACTTCCTTTTAGATTTAAAAAAATATGTAAAGAATATCATTTAAAAGCATGTGAAATTGCAATGATTGGAGATCAAATGTTTACAGATGTTTTGGGTGCCAATAAAGTTGGAATGTATACTATTTTAGTAGATCCTTTAGAAAAAAAGGATTTAAGAATTACGAGTTTAAACCGAAAATTAGAACAATGGATAAAGAAAAAATATCATTGGAAGGATGGAGAATATTTTGAAAAAATGTGAAGGCTGCGGAGCATACCTGCAAGATGAAGATCCTAATAAAGAAGGATTCACAAAAAATATAAGTAAAAATTTATGTGAGCGTTGTTTTAGAATTCGCAATTATTCTGAATATAAAGTAGTCGTTAAAGATAATGATGATTATATCAAAATACTCAAAGAAATAAATCAAACAAGAGATTTAGTTGTTTTTGTTGTAGATGTTTTTCTACTTAATCATGGTTTAGAAATGATTCAAAAGTATTTGACAAATCCTATTCTTTTAGTTTTAACAAAACGTGATTTATTACCTCTTAGTGTAAAAGATGAAAAATTATTATCTTACATGGACAATTATAATATCAAAGTTGTAGATAAAGAAATCATTAGTAGTTATAAAAATTATAATTTTGATGCACTTTTATATAAGATTAAAAAATATCAAATAAGTAAAATGGTATATGTTGTAGGATTTACAAACGCTGGTAAATCTACAATGATTAATAAGCTTTTATATCATTATTCTAATGAAGATACTAAATTAACAACAAGTCTTATGCCATCTACTACTTTAAATAGGTTAGAAGTTACTTTAGATGAAACCCTTACTTTAGTAGATACTCCAGGGTTACTTATTAAAAATAGTTTAATGAATTATTTAGATGGCAATAAACTAAATAAAGTTTTACCAAAAAAAGAAATTAAACCCATTACGTACCAAATAAAATCAAATCAATGGATTGTAATTGATGATTTTTGTATGTTAGAAGTTCCTAAAGGAAATGATTTGACGCTATATTTATCTGGAGCATTAAACGTCAATCGTTATTATGAAGGAATAGAAGTAGAAGGGCTTAAAAATAAAAGAATTAAAATTAAAAAAGACCATGATTTAGTTTTAGAAGGACTTGGTTTTATTCATTTTAAAGAAGAAACTTCAGTTACAGTTTATACAAAATATGATATGGACATTTATACAAGAAAAAAATTAATTTAAACTTACGAAAATTTAGAAAAAATGATACAATATTTATAAGCGAGTAGCTATTAGGCGTAAATCCAGCCAGTAGCTATTTTTTTAAAATGAAGGTGTTTTTATGTATAGAGAAAATGATTTTGTTGTTTATAAGAAAGATGTGTGTAAAATTAGAGAAATAAAAAAAATACATGATAAAGAATATTATATTATGTTTCCGATTGATGACGATACATTAAAGATAAGTGTTCCTATAGATAATGCTTTTATAAAACCAATTATTTCTAAAGAAGAAGCCAATGCTTTAATTGAAAAAATCCCATTTATTAAAACACTTGATATGGATGAAAAGAATTTAGAAAATGATTATAAAAAATTACTTCAAAAGAATAACTTAGAAAGTTTGATTACGATTATTAAGACAACATACTTAAGAAATGAAAAAAGAGTACATCTAAAGAAAAAAATAAGTGAAAAAGATGAGAGTTATTTTGAAAAAGCAGAAAACAGACTTTATAATGAATTATCTATTAGTTTAGGAATGAGTTATGATGAAACAAAAAAATATATCATTCAATTTTTTGAAAAATAAATAATAGAATCATTGTATTTTTAGAATATTTTACTATATAATGATAATAGAAAGGAGAAGGATATGAAAAAGTATATTTCTGAATTTGTTGGCACCTTTGTGCTTGTTTTAGTTGGGTGTGGTGTCGCTGAGGTGACAGGAGCAGATGTAGTTGCGACCGCTCTTGCTTTTGGTCTTGTTATTGTAGCAATGGCATATTCTATTGGTAATGTATCTGGTTGCCATATTAATCCTGCAGTTTCTTTAGGCTTTTATTTAAGTAAGAAGATGAGTCTTAAAGATTTAATTTATTACGTCATAGCACAAGTACTTGGAGCTATTTGTGGATCATTTGTTCTAGGTTTTCTTTTAGGTTCTTTTGAATCACTTGGAGCAAATGGATATGGACTTGAAGTATTTGCTCAAAATGCAGGTATTGCTTGTGTAACTGAAGTACTGCTTACTTTTGTATTTGTTACAGCAATATTAGGTGTTACTTCAAAAGAAAAATATAGTAATGTAGCAGGTCTTGTTATTGGTCTTACACTTACACTCGTTCATTTAGTAGGTATTCCATTTACTGGAACAAGTGTTAATCCTGCAAGAAGTTTAGGACCAGCATTATTTGTCGGTGGAGAAGCCTTATCACAGGTTTGGGTATTTCTTTTAGCTCCTTTAGTTGGAGCAGCGCTTGCTAGTGTTTTCTATAACTTTGTACTTAAAGATGAATAAGATGTAATAGACTTAAATGATAAAATCACTAGATTTTCTAGTGATTTTTGTATATAAAAGAATATTTTAAAAGAAAACAAGCAAGCATTAATAGTTATAATAAATAACGTCTTAAAGCAAAACTTTAAAGTAGAAGATATTGATATACAAGATGGAAGAGTA
>CACZQZ010000076.1 GCA_902783405.1 uncultured Erysipelotrichaceae bacterium | reverse complement strand
GATAGTTTAGATAAAATAGATTTATTACCACAAGTTGATATGGTAAAAGAAAAAGACTTTGAAATTTTATACTTAACTGATTATGTAGATGAATTTGTTATAAATGTTTTAACAGAATATGATGGCAAAAAGTTTGTAAATATTTGTGATAAAGATTTTACATTAGATTCTGAAGAAGATAAGAAAAAATTAGAAAAAGAAAACAAAGAAAATAAAGAAATGTTTGAATTCATGAAAAAAGATTTAGAAGTCAGTGAAATAAGATTTACACATAGACTAAAAAATCATCCAGTATGCTTAACTACAGAAGGTGCTATTTCAACTCAAATGCAAAAAGTTATTAATGCTATGCCAACTGATGAAAAAGTAAGTGCTAAAACAGTTATGGAAATCAATTTGAACCATCCAATTGCTAATAAAATTAAAGAATTATATAAAAAAGATAAAGAAGAATTAAAAAAATATACTAAAATTTTATATGCACAAAGTAAACTAATTGAAGGATTATCTATAGATAACCCTACAGAAATTAGTACACTTATTTGTGATATTATGTCAAAATAAAATTTAAAACACTGTGTAAATAAAATGACAAATTTTAAAAAATAATTTTTGTCATTTTTTCTTTTAGTTAAAAGTATGATACAATAGAAATAGGTGATAAGAATATGAAAGGGAAAATTTTGTTATTTATACTTCTTATTATGACATTTTTAGGAATGACCTTTTTATTAAATCAAAAATTTAAAGAGAATGTTAAAAAAAATCAAAAAGAAATAGAAAATATTGAGAAAAAAGAAAAAGAATCAGAAAATCAAAAAAAGAAAGAAAATAAAAAAACATATAAAGATGGATATTTAGATTTGGTAAAAAACGCAAATGGTACACCAATTACTGATGAAGTAAATCAATATATATCCATTGATGAAGAAAATAAAATAAAAGCAGATTTTCTTTTAACAAGTTCTGGTAGTTTATATTTAGGTTTTCCAAACTATGATGATATCCTACCAGATGCGCTAAAGGAAAATTTAGAAGCATTTGAATTTAAAAATTATGTAACATTAACGAGTGGAAACGATGAATATCATACATTTATAGGAGAAAAAATAAAAGATAATGTAAATACTATTTTTACAGTAAAAATTGATGATAATACAAAAACAGTACTTGTTTATATGACCAAGAACCGTCATATTGGATATATTGATTTGACTGATGTACCTAAAGGTAATATTAGTATAAGTGATTTAACTTTTGAAGATGCTTCTTATATCATTCAAAGTAAAAGTCAAAAAGGCTATGAAGTGATCTTAGTTCAAAGAAGTGGAAATAGAATTAATATTACTGAAAATTTAACGAAAAACTAATAAAATAATTATTTTATAGAAAAATATGGTATAATATACTTGGAGGTTTTAATATGGATGAAATGATAAAAAAATTATTAACAGCTATTTTAGTAGTATTAATTATTAATACAGTTTTTGTAGCTACTTTGTTATTTAATGGAAATAAAGCTGATTCAGTAACAACAAGTACAGATGAAAGTGAAGAGGAAACTACAGAGTATGATACAAGTAAAATGGAATCAATTGACTATAACAAGTTTAAAGATTTAATGAACTCTGATGAAAAATCAATTGTATTATTTGCTCGTTCTACTTGTGGTTATTGTGTTAAGTTTATGCCAATTTTAAATGAAGCTATTACAAAAAATAATTTGAAAGTATATTATTTAGATGTTACAACTATGTCATCAGATGATATTAATGATGTAAAATCTTTAGAACCATTTGCTGATGGCATTGGAACACCAACTCTTGTTGTTATAGGCAGTGGAAATTTAATTGCAAGTCAAGTCGGTTATGTAGAAGCGGATGGATTAGATTCATTCTTAAAACAAAACGAATTTATTAAATAAAAGGTTACTTCGGTAATCTTTTTGTTTTAAAATAATATTAGATATGTTACAATAAAAACAGGAAGTGAAGTTATGAGAGATTTATTAACTATAATTGTTCCTTGCTATAACGAAGAAGAAGCATTACCATTTTTTTATGAAGAAGTTTCAAAGTATACTAAAAATTTACCTACTGATATAGAATTATTATTTATTAACGATGG
>CACZQZ010000075.1 GCA_902783405.1 uncultured Erysipelotrichaceae bacterium | reverse complement strand
TATATATTAAAGAAAATAGACATCCTGTAGTAGAAAAAGTATTAGAAACAGAATATGTGCCAAATGATATTATGATGGATAATAATACTAGTATAAGTTTAATTACAGGACCAAATATGGCTGGTAAATCTACTTACATGAGACAATTCGCTATCACTGTAATTATGGCTCAAATAGGATGCTTTGTTCCAGCTGTTGAGGCAAAACTTCCGATTTTTGATGCAATTTATACTAGAATAGGTGCTAGTGACGATTTGGTTAGTGGAGAATCTACTTTTATGGTAGAAATGATTGAAGCAAATCATGCTATTAGTTATGCTACAGAAAATAGTTTAATTTTATTTGATGAGTTAGGCCGTGGTACAGCAACTTTTGATGGCATGGCATTAGCCCAATCTATTATAGAATATATTCATAATAAAATTGGATGCAAAACACTTTTTTCGACACATTACCATGAACTAACAGATTTAGAAAATAATTTAAAACATTTAAAAAATATTCATGTAAGTGCTCATGAAGAAAATGGAAATATTACTTTTTTACATAAAATAAAAGAAGGAAGTATTGATAAAAGTTATGGTATCCATGTAGCTAAACTTGCCAAACTTCCTGAAGAAGTTATAAAAAGAGCAGATACTATTTTAAAAATATATGAAAATAAAGAAAAGAAAAGAGATATTAAAATACAAGAAGCTATTCCAATAGATGATTTGATTCCAAAGAAGAGTCCTTTAGAAGAAAAATTAGAAAAAATAAATCCATTAGAACTTACTCCTATGGAAGCTTTAAATTTAATTTATGAATGGAAAAAAAGAGAGTAAAACACGAATTGTATCGTGTTTTTTTATACTCCAGTGTTTTTACCTTTTTTCTTTAAATATAATTTTCTAATTAAATCAACAATCAAAACACTACTAGCACAAATAATCATAAATTCTAATTCTAAAAAAGATAAATGAGTTGTCCTAAAAATAGTTCCTCCAAAATAAATTAAGAAAATTTGAACCAAGATAATAAATAAAGTAATTGCAATAAATACTTTATTTTTAAAGATATTTGCTAAAATATTTAATCGATGTGTTCTTGCATTAAAGCCATTAAAAATATCAATAAAGATAAAAAGTCCAAAAAAAGCTGACATTAAATGAAGTTCATCTGTATAAAAATTTTTAATAAAAGGAAGTTTTAAAAATAATAAACATAAAATAGCGCTATAAATACCGGTTACAAATATTTGATGAAACATATATCCATTGATAATGTTTTCATTCTTTTTTTTTGGTGGTTCTTCCATATATTCAAGTAGAGCTGGTTCAAAAGCAAAAGCTAGTCCCATTAGTGTATCCATAACCATGTTGACCCAAAGCATTTGAATAACCGTAACAGGTGTTTTAATACCAATAAAAGGTCCAATAATAGATAAACTAATCGCACATAGATTAATAGTTAACTGACAAATAATAAATTTACGAATACTTTTAAAGATGGTTCTTCCATATAAAATAGCTTTAGAAATAGATAAAAAATTATTGTCTAAAATTACAATATCAGAAGCTTCTTTAGCGACAGAGGATCCACTTCCCATCGCAAATCCTACATCTGCGTGTTTTAAAGCAGGAGCATCATTTACTCCATCTCCAGTCATACCAACGACTAAATTAAGTTCTTCGGATAGTTTTACAAGTCTACTTTTATCTTGTGGAAGACTTCTAGCAACAATTTTTAAATTTGGTATCATTTTCTTTACTTCTTCATCTGTCATATATGATAATTCTTTAGATGTAATTACTCCTTCATCATTTTGAATAAGCCCAATTTCTTTTCCAATAGCTTTTGCAGTATCAACAGCGTCTCCTGTAATCATAACGGTTTGAATACCAGCACTTTTAACTAGTTTTAAACCTTCTATAGCTTCTTTTCTTATTTCATCTTTTAAGAAAACTGCACCAACAAATGTTAAATTAGAAATATTATCATTTTCTGAAGTTGCTAATATTAGTACTCTAATACTATTTTGAGTTCTTTTTTTAATTTCTTTTTCTATAGTCTTCTTGTTATGCCATAATCTTTGTTTTCCATCTGTATCATAATAATAATTACAATAAGGTAAAAGTTTTTCATAAGCTCCTTTAATAAGAATTAGGTTTTTTTTACCACCTATGGTAACTTTAGAATACTTTTTCTCACTATCAAAAGGAGTTTGTTTTAAAATTGGTACATCTACTTTTTCATTTATGAAAAACTTTCTAAGTGCTCGATCAGTAATATTACCACCAATAAGGTTTCCATTTGAAATTGTACTTTCATTGTTACAGATAAAAGAATATTTTAGATACTCATAATATTTATGATACTTTTGTATTTCTATAGGAGAATAAAAAGATTTTAAATTTCCTTCCATAACTTCAACAACTTCTAGTTTTCCATGCGTAATCGTACCTGTTTTATCCGTAAATAAAATATTTAGACTACCTGCAGTTTCTATTCCAACGAGTTTTCGAACGAGTACATTATCTTTAAGCATCCTTTTCATATTAGAAGAAAGTACTAAAGTAATCATCATAGGAAGACCTTCAGGAACCGCTACTATAATAATCGTAATACTAAGAGTAAGTGCATATAAAATGTGTCCAAAAAGTAATGGAAAATTAAAAATAGTTTCTTTTATTTTGATTAAATCAAAACCATTACTGATTACAATGGCATTAAAAAGATAAGATAATGATACTAAAATAGCAGATACATATCCGATTTTACTGATGATAAGAGCTAATTTTCGAAGTCTTAATTTTAGAGGACTAGGTATGTTTTTTTCTGTTAATTCTAAGTTCATTTTGCCAAATGTTGTTTTATCACCAACTTCAGTAACTTTAATATAAGCATTTTTATGATATACGGTTGTTCCTCTAAAAACTTTGTCTCCAATTTGTTTGATTTGTTCTTTTGCTTCACCGCTCATAGAAGATTCATCTAAAACTAAAGATCCACTTATGATAATGCCATCTGCTGGAATAAAATCACCTGATTCTAGGTAAACAAGATCATTTTTAACAATATCGTCAATTAAAACTTCTATAACTTGTCCATTTCTTTTTACTTTACATTTAAGCTTAGAAGCTTCTTCTTGTAACTTAATAAATTCCTTTTCACTGCCATACTCTGAAATACTTGATATAAAAGAAGCAACAAAAATTGATAAAACAATACCAATTGTTTCATACCAATCAAAATCTTTAATTAAGAATATAATTTT
>CACZQZ010000074.1 GCA_902783405.1 uncultured Erysipelotrichaceae bacterium | reverse complement strand
GATATCTTTCTCAATACTAAACATATATAATTCATTATCAATATTTGTATATGTAATAGCAAACTCATTTAATACATCAAGATATTTTCTTTTTTTAAAAAAGAATCCATTTAATATCTTTTCTTCTTTTGCTTGATATTTTTCCATAGTATTCATAGCAGCATCCATAAAATATGCCATACGATTTAATATTGGTGATAATAAATGACTATTATAAAAATCAAGGCCATGATCACGGTACTGTTTTACAATAGAATTTAATTTATTATAAAAAGTTATACCAATGTTTGGAATTGTAATATCTTGATTAAATAATTTTCCTTCCTCATATATATTTTTTTTAAATATATATATTCCGTATATTAATGCCTGTAATTCTTCTTCTTGAATAGGTTTTTCCATATAATACTCCCTTCAGTTAATTATCTATTTTATCATAAATTTACTATAAGTAAAGAGAATTTCATAAAAGTGGTATTTAAAAATAGACTGGTAGAAAATATAAAAGTATGATATACTTATATTGCATACCAAAGTGGAGGGGTTTTATGAAAAAAACAATTCGTGATTTTAATTTGGAAAATAAAAAAGTAATTATTAGAGTAGATTTTAATGTTCCAATGAAAGATGGTATTATTTCAGATGATACTAGAATTATAGGAGCACTTCCTACAATTCGTTATGCTTTAGAGAAAAATGCTAAAGTTATTTTAATGTCACATTTAGGAAGAATTAAAACAGAAGAAGATAAGAAAAATAATACTTTAAGACCTGTTTCTTTAAAATTAAGTGAACTTTTAGGCAAAGAAGTTATTTTTGTACCTGAAACGAGAGGGAAACTTTTAGAAGAAGTAGTATCAAAATTAAATCCTGGAGAAATAATTTTAATGGAAAATACACGATATGAGGATTTAAATGGAAAACTAGAAAGTAGCAATGATGAGGCTTTAGGAAAATATTGGGCTTCTCTTGGCGATATTTTTATCAATGATGCCTTTGGAACTTCACATAGAGCTCATGCTTCTAATGTAGGTATTGCATCTTACATACCAAGTGGTATTGGCTTTTTGATAGAAAAAGAACTTTTATCTTTTGATAAAGTATTATATCATCCAGATAGACCATTTACTGTTATTTTAGGTGGTGCTAAAGTATCAGATAAAATAGGAGTAATAGAAAACTTAATTGAAAAAGTAGACTATATTATTATTGGAGGGGCAATGGCTTATACATTTTTAAAAGCAGAAAATTTACCAATAGGGCATTCTATATTTGATACAGAAAACTATGAATTTGCTAAAAAAATGTTAAATCAATATAAAGATAAAATTATTCTTCCAGTAGATCATATTGTAAAAGATAAAGATGAAAAAATAATGTCTAAAAGAGTTGAAGATACAGCAGAGGAAGATATTGGCTTTGATATTGGAAATGAAACTATTCAAAAATTTAAAGATATTTTAAAAATAAGTAAAACTGTTTTATGGAATGGTCCTGTTGGTATGTTTGAAGATGAAAACTTTGCAAAAGGAACTTTTGAACTTATGAAATTCCTAGAAAAAGAAGGAGATACGGTTATACTAGGTGGTGGTGATACGGCATCTGCAGCAAGTAAGTTTCATATGTCTTTTACACATATTTCAACAGGTGGTGGAGCTTCTTTGGAATTATTAGAAGGAAAAATATTACCAGGAGTAGATTGTATCAATGAAAAAATATAAAAACATTATTAATTTTGTGATTATTTTAATCATTACTGCTTTAGTATTATATTTTAGTCTAAAAGATGACTATCAAAATATTTTAAATCAAATTAGAAATCTACCTTTAATATATATTTTATCATCTTTTTGTTTTGTCTTTTTATACTATATATTTAGAAGTTTATCGCTTCATTCCATTATTTGTATGATAGAACCAAACTATTCCTTTAAAAGAACCTATGAACTTGTTTTAATTACACAATTTTTTAATGCTATAACACCATTTTCAACTGGAGGTCAACCATTTCAAATTTATCATTTAAAAAAAGATGGTATTCCAATTACTAAAGGAACAAATATCATTATGCAAAATTTTATCGTTTATCAAATTGCTTTAGTAATCCTTGGAATTTTTGCTTTAATATATAATTCTATTTTTCATATTTATAAAAAAATATATATATTAAGACATTTGGTTGGTTTAGGTTTTTTCATCAATACACTTGTTATTGTTTTCTTATTTTTTATTGCTTTTTCAGAAAATTTTAGTAATTTGATGTTAAAAATATTAGAATTTATATTAGGAAAAAGAAAAGATAAGGAAGAAAGATTAAAAAAATGGAATGAATATATTGCATCTTTTCATGAAGGAGCTAAAGTTTTAATGGAAGATAAAAGTAAATTTATGATGAATATCTTCTATAATATTTTGGCTTTAAGTATTCTTTATCTTGTCCCATTTTTCTTACTATTTGGTATGGGAGAAGTAAATATTAATCCAACAGATGTTTTAGTATCTTCTGCTTACACGATGCTTATTGGTGCTTTTGTACCTATTCCGGGAGCTACAGGAGGAATTGAATATGGATATGTTTCTTTCTTTGGACAGTTTATTAAAGGACCAATTTTAAATGCATCAATGCTTCTTTGGAGAGGAATTACTTATTATGTAGGACTTATCATAGGAGCGATTACACTAGCTTTAAAAAAGGATGTGAAAGAATGAGAATAGGTATTTTTACAGATACATATCCACCTTTTATCAATGGCGTATC
>CACZQZ010000073.1 GCA_902783405.1 uncultured Erysipelotrichaceae bacterium | reverse complement strand
GAAGGAAGAGTATTTAAAGATGAAAATGAAGCTTTAATGGCTTATGAAAGAAGAGAAATTACTTTACATACTAGAATTGTTATTCCAGTAAAAAGTTTTAAACATAAGATTTTTCCAGATAATTATATGGATAAATACTTAGTAACTACACCAGGAAAATTGTTATTTAATGAAATTTTCCCAGATACTTTCCAATATATTAATGACGGAACAAGTGAAAATATTGAAAAAATTACACCTGCAAAATACTTCATTGAAAAAGGAAAGAATCTAAAAGAAGAAGTAGAAAAAATGCCTTTAGTAGACGCATTTAATAAAGGAGTACTTACAAAAGTAATTGCTCAAATTTATAAGAGATATCATACAACTGAAACTTCTATTATGCTTGATAAATTAAAAGATTTAGGATTTAAGTATTCTACATTATCTGGTATTTCTATTTCCATTACAGATATTGAAGAATCAAAACAAAAACCAGAAATCTTAAAAGAAAGCCAAGCTAAAGTTGATACAATTAATAAACAGTTTAAACGTGGTTTAATTACTGAAGAAGAACGCTATAATGGTGTCATTGCAACTTGGACAGAAGCAAAAGCGAGAGTAACGAAAGAACTTGAAGAAATTTTAAAGAAAGATAAAGAAAATTCAATTTCAATGATGATTCGTTCTAAGGCTCGTGGAGACTTAAGCAGTTATACACAGTTAGCCGGAATGCGTGGACTTTTTGCTAAACCTTCTGGTGGACAAGTAGAAATCCCGGTTGTTTCAAACTTTACAGAAGGAATTGGAATTTCTGAATTCTTCTTATCTACCCACGGTGCTCGTAAGGGAGCCGTTGATACAGCTCTTAAAACAGCCGATGCTGGATACTTGACAAGAAGACTTGTTGATGTTTCACAAGATATTATTGTTAAAGAAGAAGATTGTATGACAGAAGATGGTGTTGTTGCTGAAAAATTCATCAATCCAAAAGATGGAACAACCATCGAATCTTTAGAAGATCGTATCATTGGTAGATATACAAGTAAAAACATTTTACATCCGGAAACAAAAGAAATTATTGCTGAAAGAAATACGTATATTACAGAGTCTTTAGCAGATAAAATAGTAGAAGCAGGAATTACTAAAGTTCCTATTCGTAGTGTTCTAACTTGTAAAACACATCAAGGTGTTTGTCAAAAATGTTACGGACGTAATTTAGCTACTGGCTCTATTGTCGAAGTAGGTGAAGCTGTAGGTATTATGGCTGCTCAATCTATTGGTGAGCCAGGTACACAGCTTACAATGAGAAACTTTAATACTGGTGGAGTTGCAGGTGGAGACGATATTACACAAGGTCTTCCTCGTGTACAAGAGTTGTTTGAAGCCAGAAATCCAAAAGGAAAAGCTACTATCTCTGAGATTACTGGTAAGGTTATCGATATCGAAGAAGACAGTGGAAAATATATTATTAAAGTTCAAAATGAAGCTACAACAAGAGATCATACTTCAAATTATGGAGCAAAACTTGCTGTTGAAGTAGGTGACGAAGTAGTAGCTGGACAAATGCTTACACATGGTGCTATTAGTCCAAAAGAATTATTAACCGTTACGAATCCAATTACAGTACAACAATATATTTTACTTGAAATTCAAAAAGTTTATCGTTCACAAGGTGTTGATATTTCAGATAAACACGTTGAAATTATCGCAAAACGTATGATTTCAAAAATTAAAATTGTAAATAGTGGTGATTCATATTTTGTACCAGGTACAATGGTTAATATGAGTGATTTCACAGATATCAATAAAAAACTTATTCTAGAAGGAAAAAGACCAGCTACTGGTAGACCAGTACTTTTAGGTATTACAAAAGCTTCTCTAGAAACTGATTCATTCTTATCAGCCGCATCATTCCAAGAAACGACAAGAATTTTAACAGATGCTGCTATTCATGGAAAAGTAGATTATTTAACAGGATTAAAAGAAAATGTTATCATTGGTAAATTAATTCCTGCTGGTACAGGAGCTAAAAAATATCGTAAAGTAGATTATACTTTAGAAAAAGAAATTACTGGTGATGAACCTTTAGAAGCATTAGAAGATGCATTAATGGATTAAGATCTTTGAAAGATCTTTTTCTTTTTGGATAACATTATAAGTAATAAACATATTTGACGGAAGAAAAAATAAGATATATAATGAATATATAATTGGAGGTGATAAGATGAAAGAAAGTTTAAAAGAAATTTTTTTAATGGGACTTGGTGCTGTTAGTTTAACTGGAGAAAAAGCTATCGAATTAAAAGAAGATTTACTAAAAAGAGGAGAATCTTTTTATGAAAAAGGAAAAGTCGCTAATGAAGAATTAAAACATAATATTAAAGAAAAAATAAAAGAAAATATTACAGTTGTAAATGTAGAAGATGATTCTTTTGATTCATTAGCAAAAAAAATTGAAAATTTAACTGATGAAGAAAAAGAAATGTTAAGTAAAATATTAAAAAAAGAAGAAAAGAAAGAAAAGAAAAATGAAAAGTAGTGCTGAAAGATTAAAAGAAATTATTGACATTTTTCATAAATATCATTTTCCAAAACAAATGAATCCATCATCTCTTAGAATGGCCTTGGAAGATTTAGGGCCAACTTTTGTTAAGATGGGACAGATTATGGCATCACGTGAAGATTTGATTCCAAAAGACTATTGCATTGAACTCGCTAGACTTCGTTCTTCTGTAAAGCCGATGAATTATGATGTTGTTCAAAACATTATTGAAAATGAATTTGGTAAAAAAATGAGTGAAATTTTTCAAGAATTTGAAAAGGAACCGATTGGTTCCGCTTCTATCGCAGAAGTTCATAAAGCAAAACTAATTACAGGTGAAACCATAGCTGTTAAAGTTCAAAGAGAAAACATTGAACATTACATGCGAATGGATATGAATCTTTTAAAAAAAGCCATATCATTATTTCACTTAAATAAAATTATTGGTGATATTATCGATTTAAATTTAGTTGTTGATGAAGTTTATGAAAGAACTAAAGAAGAAATGGATTTTCAAATTGAAAAAAAACATATCAAAGAGTTTGAAATCAATAATAAAGGTATCGAATTTATTAAGACTATTCATGTGTTTGAACAATATTGTACGTCAAAAGTATTAACAATGGAATATATTGATGGAATAAACATCAATGATCAAAAAATGTTGTTAAAATCAGGTTATGATTTGAATGAAATTGGTGATAAATTAGCAAGTAATTACATTCATCAGGCGATTGATGATGGGTTTTATCATGCCGATCCTCATGTTGATAACATAAAAATTGTGGATGGAAAAATTGTTTATTTGGATTTTGGAATGATGGGGAGACTTTCTAAGGGGAACCGTGATTTACTTGAAAAATGTATGACGGCTATTGTAGAAAAAGATATTAATGAAGTAGCTCATATTTTAGTTTTAATGGACACAAAAGTTGATTTTCCAGATTATATGAAATTAAAAAACGATTTAAAATTTTTACTTGAAAAATATGAATCAAAAGAAATTATCGATATCGATATTAAACTATTTTTGTCAGATTTTTTGAGTTTACTTCAAAGTAATAATATAACACTACCAAAAGAAATTACAATGTTAGTTAGAGGTATTGTTGTACTTGAAGGAACACTTGAAGAAATTAGTCCAGATATTAATTTGATTCGTGTTTTACAAAATCGTTTTCAATATTCTTCACTTTTATCAAAAGATAAAATAAGAGATATTGCATTAAATAGTGTAAAAAGTGGTGCAAGTTTAATGGTTCTTCCAAATGAAGCATTAACGACATTAAAAGGAATAAATTCAGGAGAACTTAGATTTAATATTGAATTAACAGATTCTAAACATCAAATTGATCGAATTGAAAGAATCGTTCATTTACTTATTATAACTGTTTTAGATGTGGCTTTTATTTTAGGTACAAGTCAAATTGTTGTTCATTATGATAAAGGATATCCTATTATTTTTTATGTATATTTATTTGGAACTATACTTTGTACACTTTGGTTATTATATAAATTAATTATGTCAAAATTTAAAAGATAAATTATGATTCATTAGATAGTAATAATTAATCATAAATTGAATACATTAGATCTATAAAAGATCTTTTTTTTTACAAATTGACGAAAAGAAAAAATTGTGATAGTATTACTTTAGAATAGCATAGGGAGTAGGTATTTATATGAAAAAAATATTGTTTTTGTTTTTAGGACTATTTTTTGTTCCATTATTAGTTCATGCAGATGTTACGAAGTACGACGTTGTTATCGAAGATAATAATGTTACCGTTAAAGTATCTGGAACAAATCAAGCAGTAACTGATTATTCAAATATTTTGTCTTATCAAAATAAACTTTTAACAATTAAAGAAGGATCTGTTATTAAGTCATTAATATATAATGATATTGATTTGACAATTACGACGAACAATAAAGTCGCATATTTAGGAGAAGTAAGGCATGGTTCATTTCCAGTAGATTCAAATGTTCACCATACACTAAAATTTCAAAAATTTAAAAATGATGCAGATACACCATTTCCTTTAAGTGTAAGAGAAAGTTATGGCAAGATTGAAGTAGTTGATTCAACAATTTATCAGTGCCAAGAACTTTGGAATAATGATTCATCAAGCAATCAAGATGCAGGTGTTACAATAAAAAATACAACTATAGAAGGTGGAAATCAGATTGATCTTGGAGGACCTGTATATATCGAAGATTCTACTATTAATGGGCTTGGTTCTATTCATTCTGAAAGAAGAGGCTTAGAGATTATCAATAGTAGTATTGATGGTAAAAGTAAAAGAACAGCTATTTATACAGAATCTATGAATGGTTATATGAGAATTATAAATAGTAATATTAAAAATGCTCAGCGTATATATACATATGATCCTTCTCCAGAAGATGAAGAATATAGTTTAGAAATAGTTGATTCAGAAATTGAGGCTGAAAATATAAATTTATCTGGTAGTATTACAAATATAAAAGAAGGACTTATAAAAAAATCTAAAATAACTTTATCTTCATATATTCAATTATATAATAAATCTACTATTGAAAACTCAGAAATAACAGCACCATATTTATATTTATATGGTGGAAAAATTAAAAATTCAAACCTTGATTTATTAGGTGGATACAGTCGATTTGACTATTATAATACTGCATTTCCAGTAAGCATTGAAAACTCTAATGTGAAAGTACAAGGTTTTCTTAATAGCTTTGTAGATTTAGAAGTAAAAGACTCTAATTTAGATATAAAGGGAAAAATGTATGAAAGCCAAAAATTAAAATTTGATGGTTCAAAAATAAAAATAGATAATGGTGGAACACCGGAAAACGCTATAGAATCACGTGGTAAATTTGATGTTGTTAAATCTAATGTGGAATTATTAGGAAGTAACTATTTCCCTTCTGGAATATATGTAGGAGATAGTAAACTAAGAATTATTAGTCTTGATAATTATGCTTTATATGTATATGATGATTCTGTAATTACAAATTCTAATGTTTATTTAGAAGCACAATATAGAGCAGTAGAAGTTAATCATGGTAAAACATTAACACTTGATGATGATGTTGTAATTACAGATAAAGATTATAAAAATTTAATACCTTCAACAGACCCTTATATGTCTTTCATATATCAAGATGAACCAAATGTATATAGTAAATCTTTGATGTTTGCAAGTAAAATAAAAGTCACATTTAAAATAAAAAATGGAACATGGTCTGATGGTAAAACAGATGACATTGTATTAGAAAAAACAATTTGGGGTAACTTAGAAGATGATGATGTTCCTGTAGGTATGAAAGCAAATGAAGGATATGACAAGGGAACATGGGACAAAGAAATTGTTTATAATGATTTAACAGAAGAATATGAGTATACTTATACGTTTGAAAAGAAAAAAGAAACAGTAAAGAAAAGTGAAAATAAAACAATTATAAATCCTCAAACATGGGATAACATATCATTTTATATTATGACTTTAATTATAAGTTTTATTGGATTTATATATACTAAGAAAAAGATATGTGATAAATAGAATCAAACATTGTTTTGATTCTTTTCTATAGAAATACTTTTATTATATGCATTTAAAAAGATTTCAATGTAAAAAAATGATATGTTTTTTTATAAAAAACAAAGATTACTTTGAATTTAATTCAATAATATAAATAAGAAATGCAAAAGAACTTACAAACATGTTATAAATACTTGACAAAAAAAAATAAAAGACTAAAATAAAAGTATAGATGTGATGATGAGGGATGGAATCCTCTAGCAATATATGAAAAGCTGATTCTTCTAGAATAAGTAAGGTGGAACCGCGGGAAAACTCGTCCTTACATATTTTAGAAGGATTTTTTTTAGAGGTGATGAAATGAAAATATTTGTTGCTTGTTCTTCTAAGAGTCATTATGAAGATATTACAGAAGACATTTCCAATGCATTAGCGCAACAAGGTCATGACTTAGTTTTTGGAGCATCCAGTACTGGTATGATGGGAATATGTATGAAAGAATTTCAAAAAAAGAAAAGAGACATTATTTCCGCAACGGTAGAAAGATATAAAGATGATCTAATTAATATTCCAAGTACCGAAGAATATTTATGTGATACAACTTTTGATAGAGTAAAACTTTTATATCAAAAAGCAGATGTTATTTTATTTTTACCAGGTGGAAGTGGAACGATGGGTGAACTTTTTGGTATACTTGAAGAAGTTAGAACAATAAATGCTAAAAACAAACTTATTATTTATAATATTCCATATAAAGAAGGTTATTTTTATGACTTTTTTGAAGAACTTATTGATCGTTTTATAAAAGATTATTATAACGATGAAAGTATTAAGGAATATTATAAAAT
>CACZQZ010000072.1 GCA_902783405.1 uncultured Erysipelotrichaceae bacterium | reverse complement strand
GGTTTAATAGAATTATATGGTATTGCATATATACAAATAAGACCTCAAGTGGCAAATATAATAAATAATAATGTAACAAATATAGCATATATTGAAAATGTGCTTGACCAACTATTAAATATACCTTATGAACCTTGTTATCAATTATTTATAAAATTATGCAATTATGTATCAACTTTTGATAAAGATTGCGCGAATGATTATTTAGAAATTTATGAAGATTTATATGGTGAAGAAGAAGTAAAAGAAAAGAAAAAAACGATGTAAAACATAAATAAAAATAGAATAGGTGATGAAATGGATTTATTGAATTTTTTAGCTCTTCCTGATAAAAAAGATTACAAATGTTATAACGTTTTAAAAAAATTATTAGAAGAAAATGAAGAATTTAAGCAGATTATAACAGAAGGTTATATGAGTGGAAAAATAAGAGGATTCGATGAAGAATTATGGAATAAAATAAGAATGCAGAATTTGAGGAAACCATATAGTTTTGAAGATGTATTTAAAGAAGGCGCTAATATAGGTACTTGCACAGTTACAGCAAAACAATTAAGTTATTCTTTTCCATACTGTTATCTTTGTGGTGGAGTACTTCCGTTAATCAAAGGAACTAGAAATAGTGAAGATGGAAGTCATACATGGATGCTTTATAATGGAGAAGTTTATGATACAACACTTATGCTCATTATGGATGAAAATTATACAAAAAAATTAGGTTATCATGAAACGAGAAGAGATAACCCAAACAAAGATCCAAAATATATGTCCGCTAAAGAATTTACAAATGATTCGGGATTTAGAAAATCAAGTGGAATGTCAAGATAAAAGGACTAAAAAAGTTCTTTTATTTTGCAATAATATTACAAATAAAGAACTATTTTAAATTGATAATAGTGGTAACAGGAAAATGGTCACTCAAATAGATATTTTTATATGTAAAGTCATGCTTTACAGTATCACAAAATTTGATATTTTTGTCTACTAATATATGATCTAAGTGATATATTGGTTTTTTTGTAGAAAAAGTGTAACCAATTTTTTTTGTTGTGTCGATTAGTTTATTCTTTATACAAAATTCTTTCAATCTTTTATCACCTAAATTAAAGTCTCCAGTCATAATAATTGGTTTATTTTTTTTTATTAAATTTGTAATACATTCTAATTGTAAAAATTTATTTTCAGTTACTTTATTTGTTAGATGAGTGTTATATACATAAAAATTCTCTGTTTCTATATAAGTCATGATTCTTGGGAATTTATCGTTTATAAACTTTGTTCTTGGTTTTAATGGTGTATTAGATAAAGCATAAGTAAAAGAAGATAAAACTTTTATGTTATCTTTTACTAAAATACAATTATATTCATCAAAAATCATATTATTTCTTTTTCTACTTTCACCATAAAAAGTATAATGTAAATTATTCTGAATTAATAATTTTTCTAGTAATTTTTTAGCTTTATATGTCATTTCTTGAGTTCCAATGATATCTGGATTTTCATAAGTGATAAGCTCTGCAAAACCATATAATCTTTTTTTCCAATTACTAAATAGTTTAAGTCCATCATCCTTTAAATTAAACGTCATTATTTTCATACTGTGCTCCATTCATTTAAAGATATTATAACTTTTCTTAGTATAAAAATCAAACTAAAAAAAGAATAAAAATGTTTAAATTATCAAAATAAAAAATAAATGTTTTTTAAAAATCAATATTGATATATATATAAATTATTTTTGATAATCTTTAATGATTTATAATTTAAAATAAATGATTTGAATCCCTTTTTTCTTTATGCTATTATGACTTTGTTTTAATGAAAGGAGTGTGATTTTGTTTAAATTTTATATCTTTTGGATGAGATAAAGTGACTTCTTTTTTAATCTTTAATATCATAAGTTAACATAGGAGGAACCTATGTTTACTTTTATTCACAAAATATCTTGGGCTATTGCGACAACATTTATATTACTATCTAGTTTATATTTTTCATTTAAATTAAAATTTATACAGTGTAATTTTAAAGAGATGATAAAAAAATTATTTCAGAAAAAAACACATGAAGATTCCATATCATCTTTTCAAAGTTTGATGATGGTGTTAGCTGGAAGAATTGGTGTTGGAAGTATTGCTGGTGTTGCTTTATCTATTTCTTTAGGGGGAATAGGATCTATTTTTTGGATGTGGGTAATTGGTTTTTTATCAGCAGTTCTTGCTTATGTTGAAACATATTTGGCAATAAGATATAAAGAAAAAGATCAAAAATATATTTATAAAGGTGGTCCTAGTTATTATATTGATAAAGGGCTTCATAATAAAAAATTAGCTTATGTTTATTCTATATTTGTTTTTCTTGCTAATGTCATTGGATTTATTACGATACAAGCAAATACAATTTATAAATCAACAAGAGAGATGATTCTTGTTTCACCATATATAGTAGCTTATATACTTGCATTTTTAGTAGCTATGATTATTTTTGGTGGAGTAAAAAGAATTGCCAACTTTTTATCAAAACTTGTTCCTGTTATGACTTTTATTTATATTGGCACTTTTTTCTATATTTTATTAATTCATGTAAGTGAGGTTCCTTATCTATTTATGAATATTGTTAAAGAAGCATTTCATTTAAAACCATTTTTTTCATCTTTTTTACCAATGGTGATTATTGGCGTACAAAGAGGTATTTTTTCTAATGAAGCAGGACTTGGTACGGGTGCTATCGCAGCGAGTACAACTGATTCTAATGATGCTAAAGGTATGGGTATGGTACAAATGCTTGGAATTTATATTACAACAATGTTTATTTGTACAGCGACTTCTTTTGTTATTTTATTATCTCCTTATCATTCATTATTTTTAAAAGATTTAAATGGTATTGAAATTACCCAATTTGCCTTCAAATATCATTTAGGAAATATTGGTATTTTCGTAGTCTATATTTCTGTTTTATTATTTTCTTTTTCAACCATATTAACGAGTTATTATGATGGAGAATCTTCTTTAAAATATATGAAAAAAAGGGTAACATCATTAGATTTACTTCTTCTTAAAATATTTACTATTTTTCTATTATTTGTTGGTGTATTTTTACCTTCTACTCAATTATGGAATTATGTTGATGTTATGGTAGCGTATCTAGCCATTATTAATATATATGCTATGGTATCTTTACGCATAAAGCTTTAAACTTTACAATTTTTATAACCTATATTATAATGTGTTTAAGAATGGGAAGTATGCATTATGATTAATAAAAAATGGGATGAAGTATTAAAAGATGATTTAAAAGCAGATTATTTTAGGAAATTAGGGATATTTGTTAAAAGTGAATACAAAACAAAGACTATTTTTCCAGATTATGCTTATATTTTTAATGCACTTAGACTTACTGATTATGATGATGTGAAAGTAGTTATTCTAGGACAAGATCCATATCATGGAGTAGGAGAAGCACATGGACTTTCTTTTTCAGTTAGAAAAGGAATTAAAAGACCACCATCTCTAGATAACATTTTTAAAGAACTATATGATGATTTAGGAATAAAAAGGGAAAATAATGATCTTACTGATTGGGCAAAACAGGGAGTTCTTCTTTTAAATAGTGTTTTAACGGTTGTAAAAGATAGGCCACTATCACATAAAGAACATGGGTGGGAAATATTTACAGATAACATTATTAAGTATTTGAATAAGCGTGAAAAACCAATTGTGTTTATATTATGGGGAAGCTATGCTAGAAGTAAAAAACAAATGATAACAAATCCAAATCATTATATTATAGAGTCTGTTCATCCATCACCACTTTCTGTTTATCGAGGTTTTTTCGGAAGCAAACCATTTTCAAAAACAAATCAATTTTTAAAAGAACATGGAATTAAAGAAATAAATTGGTAAAAAGGAGACATTATGTTAAATCAAGAAGGAATTATTAAATTAGAAGATTTTTTTAGAAATCGATATCAATATGAATATACAGATAAAGAAAGTTTAGCACAAGAACCTTTTATTGAATATGAGGGGTTTGGTGCGACTGCGGTTTGCTGGATAAGTGATGGTGAAAATAGATATTTATTTAAAGAAATTGAAGAAGGAAGTTATACATGGCTTAGTGAGATTTTATCTGCTGAAATAGCTAAAATATTAGAAATTCCTTGTGCAGAATACGAACTTGTTACTTTAGAAGGAAAACTTGGAATCTTATCTAAAAATTTTATTAAAGAAAATGAAACTTTGTTATTAGGAGCACAAATTGTCCAAGAAGTACTAAATAAATATCCTTATTTAAAAGCTAAAAATCCATTTGAAGATGAAACTTTTTTAGAAAACTACAATGTGCCAGAATTTATTCCAAAATTAGATTTGAAAAACAGAGTTAAATATTTGTACAATAATTTAAATAATTTAGAACAACTTTGGTCTATATTATCTATTTATTGTGATTTACATCATATTGAAAAAGATAATGTAGAGTCTATAATGACTCAATTAAAGCAAACTTTTTTCTTTGATTTGTTAACGTTTCAAGCCGATAGACATATTACCAATTGGGGAATTCTTAG
>CACZQZ010000071.1 GCA_902783405.1 uncultured Erysipelotrichaceae bacterium | reverse complement strand
TTTTCAATAGCGTCTCTTCCTATATCATTATATCCATATCCAGTTGTTGAATTAAAATGAATTTCAGATATTCTATTTTCTCTAAAAGCACTCAATACTTTTTCACTATTAAAAAAACAAATATCATCAATTTTATCAAATATATCTTTTAGTTTTGATTCAGCACTACTGATTTCATTCATTTTCTTCACCTTCCTGTATATAATTAGGATTTTTTCTTCTAAGAATCATTTTTCCTGGATAGTTTTTATTTTCATAGTCTTCATAATCAGGATCATATCCACATTCTAAAGTAGTTCGTAATTTCTTTAGATTAGATAAATCAACGTTAATGTTAAAACGTTTTATGTCTTCAAAATTAGATAAATAATCGGTTACTTCTCTGAGCAATATTTCATGATATTTTTTCTTATTTTGATTTTGTAAAATAGCATACTCCAATAAAACTTCATCATTTTTATTTTGTAATAAATACATATACCCTATCATTTTATTGTTTAACAAAATGATATATGGAATATTAAATGGATCACTATTATTTTTTCTATCTAATGTATGAATGATTTTCTTTTCTTTTAATAAATCTTTCATTAATTTAAGATGAGATATATTATTTGAATCAAATGTTTCTAAAACCAATGTATGTAAATTTATATTCACCAATATCCCTCTTTCTATATATCGTTAACTACTTCTTCAACATTTTCTAATAAATATTCTCTTTCTTCACCACTATTCATATTTTTAATTTTAAAAATATTTTGTTTTACTTCTTCATCACCCAAAATAATAACATATGGGATTTTTTCTTTATTAGCACTATTTAAAATTTTATTTAATTTTCTGTTATTATAAATTAAATCAACTTTATATCCTAATTTTCTAAGTTTACTAGCAAGTACTAAGCTTTCCTTTTTCGTATTTATAGGCACAATTAAAATATCTATGCCTGACTTATGTTCCATTCTTTCTTTTAAAATTTCATAAATTGTTTCTAATCCAAAACTAATTCCTGAAGCAGGATACTCTGTACCATCATTAATGAAGTTAGTAATAATTTTATCATACCTTCCCCCTCCACCAATACTAGATGTAATCTTACTATTTTGAGCAAATACTTCAAATACTGTTCCAGTATAGATATTGTGTCCCCTAGCTAATGTTGGTGTAAAAACAGTTTTATCTTTAATTTTTAAAGCATCTAAATAGTCTTCTACTTCTTTTATTTCTTTAATTCCTTCTAAAATAAGATTATTATTTGGATATTTTTTTTGTAAATCTTCTAAAGATAAAGAAAAATCAGTATATAATGATTCAATATTATCATCACTTAATCCAATATTTTTAAATTCTTTATTTAATTCTTCTTTATGCATTTTCTTAAATTTATCTACAATGGTTACTACTTCATTTATCTTATCTTCACCTGTTATTTCTTTAATAATACCATTCATTAATTTTTTATTGTTATATTCGATAATAATATCAATATCTAATTTTTCAAAAGCTTTCACATAAAGATCCATAAATTCAGCGTCAATCATCATATCTTTTACACCGATAACATCAACATCACATTGGATAAATTCTCTATTTCTACCTACTTTCACAGGGCCATCTCTAAATACTTTTCCAATCTCATAACGTTTGAATGGAAGTTTTAAATCTTTTTGCATTGCTGTAAATCTAGCAAAAGGAACTGTCAAATCATAACGAAGCGCTAAATCTCTTTCTCCCTGATCTTTTAATTTATAAACTTCTTTTAATATTTCTGCTCCTGCCCCATATTTACTAGCTAGCACATCATAATAACAAAGCGTTGGCGTTTCTAATGGTTCATAACCATATTCTTCGAAAATTTCTTTTAATGTATCTTGTATGTAATTTCTAATTCTTTGTTCATTAGGAGTAAAATCAAAAGTTCCTTTTACATTCCTAAGTTTTATATTTTGCATAGAATTCCTTCTTTCTATTATTTTATATTTTGCTGATTTGATAAAAGTAATATTTTCCATCACTTGCTTTTTTCAAAGTAACTTCATAATCTAACAATTTTTCATAGCATTTTTTTTCTCCATCAGTATTAACGCAATCAGCATCATAATCTTTTTCAAGCATATTTTTCTTTGTTTTATCAGTGTATAGCTCATATGCTACATCCTCACTACTATATTCATCAAATACCGTATTTAATTTAATGTATCCTACTTTAAAATGAATGATAATGTCACTATTTTTTTTATAATAATTGGAAATATGTGATATATAAAATTCATCATGTGCAGTAGACACACCACAAACATCTGGGATAGATGACGTAATTATATAATTATTACCATTTTTCTTTAAACTTACACCACAGCCATATTCTATATCTTCTATTTCAAGTGGAACATCTGGCCCTAACATCTGTTTTACAATTTCATTAAATTCTTGTATAGAAACTGTTTTTTTAAAAGTATCAAAATCTATCATATTTTCATCTTCGTAGAAATTTCCATCACGGTTCATATAATAATTAATTGCTAAAACTGTCATAAAATCTTTTTGAAAAGATGTAGATACATACGATTTTTCATATAGTTTTCCCATATAGTCTCCATCTTCTAGTGTATTTTGTAAAGCTAAAAGATCCCATTTTTTACGATTTTCTTCAACTATTTTTTTAAGACTATTTTTGCTAGAAAAATAGAAGAATAATATAATTGATAAAATGATAAATATTAAAAAATTAGTTATAACAATTTTCCATTTTTTTTCCATAAAAATCACCGCTAAAATTCAATTATTTTACATCCTTTTATTGTTTTATTAAGATTTTTAAGTTCTTTAAATCCCTTAGAAGTAAATCTCGTACAACCATGACTTTTAGGAATATGTGATTTATCCCCAAAAGCATGAAAAACATTTCCACTGTTTCCTTTATGAATAATAGGATAAGATCGTGCTCCAGTATCATAAGAACCCATGATAAAACCACCAAGATGAACACCAGTTGAAGAATGTTCTTTTGTATAAAAACCTAAAGCATCCCCACTATTAATATCAAAAGTTTTATAAAGTTTCCAATTACCTTGTGATCCTTGAAATAAATATCCAACTTGTGAACCGTGACCAGACCAAAACAAATAACCATTTGGACTCTTAAATCCATTAAAGTTTACAAATCCTTCTGCCACTTCGTTGCTATATTGTGGTGCAATCGAATATGATTTTGACTCAACATCCTTATTAGAAACATAATAATAATTCTCTCCAATTTTAAGAATATCACCATGCATGTAACTTGTATTACAAAAACCAGATCTACAAATTCCATTTAAAACTCCTGTTGTTCCTTTTGCGATATTTTCTTTTTTTCCTGTTTTAACGTTTGTTAAACTTAATGCCTTTTTTGTCTTTGCATTAGAATAAATAGACTGAATAACATTTACATTTATACTAGCACTATCACCAGTATTTTGCTTTGACGTAACAGTAACAGTTGTGGTTCCTCCAAATTTAGCAGTAATTGTTCCACCCGAAGATACCCCTGCAATCGCCGGATTTTGAGATTTAAATGTAAAGTCATTATTACTTAAAGTTCCTCCATTATTATCAGTAATAACAATATTGAAAATATTAATCTTTTTTTTATAATGACCAAGAAAGATATTATTATTTTGGAGTTTAAATGTTTTAGCATAACTCATATTTCCCCCAGATTTGTCTTTTTGTTTTTCAAGTTCTTCCTGTGTCTTTTTATCTTTTTCTTTCCTTTCAGCCTCTTCTTTTGCTTGCTTTATTTTAATGTTTTCTCTTGTAGCCTCGCTCCAACAACTACTTTTATTTAATTTTATTCCATCAACCATGTCCATAACAAAATTAACGATTGTTGGAACATAAAAAACAAGTGCCGCTATTATAATTTTGGTAAGCAAATTTTTCCACAATTTACTCAAATCAGGATTAAAACTAGTTACTGTTTTAATAACACTAATCATGCATGAAATAATTAGTATAATTGGTACTGTTATGCAAATTATTTGAAGAACAGTTTTTATAATTAAAAGTAATTCTAAAGTAGCTGATGAATCACATGTAACTGTAGATAATACCGAAATCATAATGACACCTTCTTTCTTTACTTATTCTATCATATCTTTCTGTAAAAATCTACAGAAGAATAAATGGATTGTAAAGTTATTATCAAAGAAAAAAATTACCAAATTATTATAGGTAATTTAATTTTATTCATATATTCTTATAAACTTATTTTTCTTTTTTAATGATAATTAATTGTTCCGGCATTAACGTTATATTTTTATTTTGATTTAAAAGTGTTTCAATATTTGTTTCTAAACTATTTACAATCTTTTCAAGAGTATCTCCTTCTTCTGTAAAATAAAAACGAATGTCACTTTTAGGAATCAATAAGTTTTCTCCAGGATAAATATAATCATCAGTATTCAATCCATTTAATCTTAATAAATCTTGAGCAGATATGTCATATTTTCGGGCGATATCATAAATGGTGTCCCCTCTTTGAATCATATAATTTTCAAACATTATATTATCATTTGATGGAATAATCACTAAATCTCCACTACTTACTTCATAATTATTATTAAACCCATTAATCCTTCTTAAATCTTGCTCATTTATTTTTATTTTATTTGCTATATCACCTAAAGTTTCATTTTCTTCTACTTGATAAATTTTATACATTTTATTCACCTCAATAAAATTATATGTAGATAGGTCTATTTTTTTCTTAATTTTAGGTGTTTGCTTTAATTCATTTTTCATTTCTAGAATATTTTATTATTGAATAGATAAGAGGTGGAATATATGTGTAATCAAAATGATAATTCTGGTTGTATAGCAGAAATTTTAACAGTTATTTCTATTTTACAAAAGAACGCTACTTGTACAGAAAGTTTAGAAAGTTGTGATCGTGGTTTCTTAGCATGTGGAACAACTATGGGATGCAACACAAGACCTGTTATGCTTTATACTGCTTTTGGAAATGGAACCGCTTGGAGTATGCCAATTAGTAGAGATCCTGCTGAAACAGAAACTTCTAACATTTTTAGAGTAGAAAAAATTGAGGATAATTGTGCTACTTTCAGAGTTTTAACTCCTAATCCAGATACTACTGAAACTACAATACCTTATGTAGCTACAAGTTCTTTCTTTACAATGGATTTAAACTGTTGTTGTGTTATTAGATGTTTAGCTGATACTTTTGTTGAAGGTGTTTAAAAATGAGGAACGTTCCTCATTTTTTTATTCTATAATTTTTTATAAAACTGAGTAATAATTCGACATTTATAGTATTTGTTGTAAATTTAAAAATCACTTTATTTTCCGATTTTATTACATTTTATGGATTACATTATTAAAAAAACTTATATACTATAAGTTCCATGTAATTTTTGTTTTTGTTCTTTAGTAAGTGAATCGAGTTTCCACTTTCCATCTTCATTTTTATATAAAGTAAAATCTATGGTATAAGTAATTATTTCACTATCTGAATCCCAATGTTCAAATAAATAATTGTGAAATAAACTATCATTTAATATTCCATTTTCATCTTGAAATTCTTCTTTATGATCTTCTAAGTATTCATCTGCATTTTCTTTTACTTTAGCTAAATCTTTAACATTGATTTCTGCAGTTACAATCGCATTATCTCCATCAATTCTTTCATCTTTAACTTCATATGTCATATCTCCATAATTTTTCTTCATCATTTTTTCATAACGGATTTTTTCACCTTCTGATAAATCAGTTGTATTAAAAATATCCATTACATCATCATAGATATCTTTAAAAATAGAATCATCTGCTATCTGATATTTATTTAAATATGCTTCTACTTTTCTAGTTGGTGTATTACTTAAGTCTTTAATAGATCCACATCCAATAAAAAAAATAGAAAAAAATAAAATTAACCACTTTTTCATATGTTCCTCCTTTTATTAATAGCATTCTCTTTTTTATTTAAATTATTCAAAAAACAGTTTTTTTTCAAAGATTTGGTTATACTAAAAATGGTGATAATATGTTAATACTTTGTATACAGATATTTTTAGTTAGAATTCTAGATGTTTCTCTTGGAACAATCAGAACAATTTTAACCATTAAAGGAAAAAACGTGCAAGCTAGTTTAGTTGGCTTTTTTGAAGTTTTAGTGTGGTTTATTATTGTAAAAGAAGCACTAAATACCGATGAGAGTAGTCTTTGGATTGCCATAAGTTATGCTGGTGGATTTGCGACAGGTACATATATTGGTGGAATTATTTCAGATCATTTTATCACAGGAAATTTAGCTGTTCAAGTTGTCACAAGTTCTAAGAATGATGAAATTATTAAAATGATTAGAAGTCATGGATATGGTGTATCTGTAATTGATGCTAAGGGAACTGATAAAAAAGATGGGAAATATATGCTTTTTATTGAAATTAATAAAAAAAGATTAAGTCATTTAAAAAATCTAATAAAAACTCTTGATGAAAGAGCCTTTGTGGTTGTTAATGAAACAAAACTTGTAGAAAATGGTTACTTTAAATAACCATTTTAATTTGTTTTTTTAGAAGTTAAACTAAAGAAATCATAAACGTAATCTAAAAAACTCCGTTCGTTTAGATGATTATTAATTTCTAATCTCATCTCATTTTCATTTATATTTTTTTTATTAAAACAATCAAAATATAAATATTTTAACTCATCTACAGTTATATTTTTTAATTCGTTTTGTATATATGTAATTTTTTTCATTTCTCTTCTTGTTTTTAAAGAAAAATTTTTTTCTCCAATTATTTTATATGATATATCAGTAATATCCATTTTTTTAGCAATATCCAAAACCTCTTCTTCTTCATCAAAAAGTAATAAACTTACAAACTCATTTCTTTTATAATGAAATTTTATAGCACATACCATATTTCCATCTGTAAAAACAGAAGCATAGGGTAAAACCTGAAATCTAATTTGATGAAAAGCATCGGTTTTATTATAAATACTTTTTAAAAACTCATCTGATATTTCTACCTTTTTATATATTAAATCGTAAAGTACTTCTTTTTTTACTTTAATAACAGGAATTTTCCTTATATTTATAATCTTATCTTCTTTATTCCAATCATAAAAATCATAAATTTCTCTTTTAAAGTTTACTAAAATGTCATAAATATATTTCATGTTATCCTCCTATCCATAATGTTACTATAATAAGAAAAATACCAGCAATTAAAAACCAAAAATGTATTTTTCTAATCATAAAATGGATAAAATCAAAAAAATTATACCCTATCACAAACAAATTTAAAGTGCTTACAACATATAAAAGACCAATACTAATCAAAAAAATACCTAAGAGATAGAAAAAATATTTCATGTACTCACCTAATAAATTTTATTATTTTTTTACCTTTTTATTTATTAAATTTTAAAAATAGGATATAATGAATTAGGTGATAAAAAATGATAGAAGTAATTAAGTATTTAATATTAGGTTTAGTACAAGGTTTTACAGAACCTATCCCGGTATCATCAAGTGGACACATTCAAATTTTTAAAGTTTTATTAGGTAATGCTTTCCCAAATGATTTAAATTTTGAAATTGTTACTAATTTCGGTAGTTTTATAGCAATTGTAATTTTCTTTTGGAAAGATATTAAAGAACTTATTCATGATTTCTTCTTATTTATAAAAACAAAAGAAAAAAAATACAAAGTTAATTTTAAATATTGTTGGCTCATCGTAGTTGGTACGATTCCAGCTGGAATTGTCGGGTTATTATTTAAAGACAAAATAGAGTCTATCGATAACATTAAAATTGTAGGATTATCTTTGGTAGTAACGTCTTTCTTCCTTTATTTAATTAAAGATTTTAAAGGAATGAAGAGTAAAGAAGATATTACCTTTAAAGATGCACTGATTGTTGGATTATTTCAGGTAGTAGCACTTTTCCCAGGAATTAGCCGTAGTGGCGCTACCATCGTTGGATGTATGCTTCTTAAAATGAAAAGAGAAGAAGCATTTAAATTTTCATTCATGCTTTATTTACCAATTTCTGTCGCAACAATGATTTTAGGAGTTAAAGATTTATTAGAAACCAATATTACTTCTAATATGATGATCAATTATGGCGTTGGTTTTGTAGCCGCTCTAATTATAACTTTCTTTTCTACAAAATGGTTTCATTCTATTGTTAAAAAAGGTAAACTCGCATACTTCGTATGGTATTGCTTAATTGTTGGATTTCTTGTACTATTATTTTTATAACTTGACACTTTTTCCTGTAAAGGAGAAAGTTTTTTCTTTTGTTTCTACATTTTTTTAACTTTTTTGTGTTATACTAATTTTAAGATAGGAGGATTTCTATGAGTGCAAGTAATAAAATAAGTATATTAAAATCCATTAGTGCCGGGCTAAAATCTGGAACACTAAAACCAACAGAATCTTTATTAGAAGAACTAGAAAAGGTTGGAGTAAACACGAAAGGATTAACAAAAAAATCTAATAAAGTTTATGTAAAAAAAGATGATAAAGCGGCATAAAGACTGTGAAAAAAATCACAGTCTTTTTATATGAATTTAATATCTATAATATCATCTAACAAAATTCTTTCATTATTCATTGTAATTAAATAATTTTGATTGTAACTAATTACTTTAGCTTCCATCGTTTTATCTTTTAACGTAATAGATACTTTTTTCTTATAAAGAAATGGAACATCTTTATACATTTCATTCATTTTATCTCTTATATCTTTAATATCTTTAAATTCATCCACAATATCTTCTTTATTTTTACCATGTTCTCCATAATAAACTTTTTCATTATTATCTAACTTCTTATCAATCTTATTTACAAAAATATTGGGTAATTTTTTATTCATAACGATTCCTCCTAAAAAACTATATTCTAGTCTCCTGTAAAGTATGCTAAAATGACACCTAATATAAAAAAGAATAATCCAGCAAATATTTCATAAATCGTAGGATGATAAAAAATTAATTTATTAGCTAAAAAAAGAATAGAAGATAAAACAAAACCAAAAATCATATAATTCATTTGTTTAGGATAAAACCTAAATAATTTATCTAATATTCTTGTAAAAACAAATATACCAATAAAAATACCAATTAAAAATGGAAAGAAAATAGAAATATGATATAAGAAATGTTCAAAATGAAAAAGATTACTAAGTGCGGTCATGAGAAAGGTATAAACTCCCATCATCATCATAAGAGATGTTCCACTTACTCCTGGAAACATCATAGAAAAAGCTTCGATAAATCCTACCAATATTAAAAAAAAGTAATCTTTATAAGAAAAGTCAAAAATATACATTTTTTCATTTGGAGAAGTTAAAAGGAGACTAAAAATAAAACATATAAAAAAAGAAATTAAGATATTTTTATTTTTAAGTTTAACTTTTTTTTTCATTTCTAAAACACTACAAAAAATAATACCAATAAAAAAAGATATCGTATAATAATAATATTTATGATAAATCGACATAATTACTTTACTTCCAAAGATAAGGGCTAACAAAAATCCTATACCACATTTACATAAAAAGAAAAAAGAATCTTTTTTCCAAAAAGTACGTAAACTTTTAATTCCTTTTTCATATAAT
>CACZQZ010000070.1 GCA_902783405.1 uncultured Erysipelotrichaceae bacterium | reverse complement strand
TAAAAGATGCTATAATGTTCTTTAGTTAGTTGGGGTGATTTTTTGAAAGAAATTACAAATAAAGTGAAAGATAAATCAGTAAATTACGTAAAAACCAATGTTTTGTTTTTTACATTTGTGATTACATCTGTATTAAATGGAATTTTACTTAGATTTTTAACAGTCAAAAATTATTTTGACATAAAACCTATTATAGCAGATACTGTTGTAGTGCTTGTTATTGGAGCTTTTGGTTATTTTTTTAAGCCTAAAAATCAATTTAAGTATTTTATTACATGGACGATTATTTTTTCTATTATGTGTATTATCCATTCCATGTATTATACAAATTATTTGTCTTTTGCGTCTGTATCTTTACTCGCTACATCATTTCAAATTGTCGATGTAGGAGATGCTGTTATTCAAAATGTTATGGAACTTAAAGATTTTTCTTATCTTTGGACAATCTTCGTATTAATTTTTGTTCATTATAATTTAAAGAAAAAAAATTATTATGAAAGAGTAAGTAAAATAGAAATTGGAAAAATTAGAGCTTTAAATACATTAATTGCATCATTAATTTTAGTTGGTGTATTTGTTTCGATGCTTACTTCTTTAGATTTATCAAGATTAGGAAAACAATGGAATAGAGAATATGTTTTAATGAAATTTGGTATTTATTTTTATCAAGTAAATGATATTGTAGTTTCTATAAAACCACAAATTAGTCCTTTATTTGGTTATGATGAAAATGCTAAGATGTTTAGAGAATATTATGAAAGAAATAATGAAGAGCCTAAAGAAAACGAATATACTAATATTTTAAAGGGGAAAAATATTTTAGTAATTCATGCAGAGAGTATTCAAAATTTTCTATTGGACACGAAATTTAATGGAAATTATGTTACGCCAAATATTAAAAAATTATCTGAAGAAGGATTATATTTTTCAAACTTTTATGCACAAGAGAGTGTAGGAACAAGTAGTGATACCGAATTTACTTTTAATACATCTTTAATGCCAGCAAATAGTGGTACTGTATTTATTAGTTATTGGGATAGAGAATATGTTACATTACCAAAATTACTTAAGGAACAAGGTTATTATACGTTTAGTATGCATGGGAATAACTGTACATTCTGGAATCGTAATAATGCTCATAAAAGTTTTGGATATGATAATTTCTATTGTTATACTAAAGATTATGACATTGATGAAACGATTGGCCTTGGACTTTCAGATAAATCATTCTTTAGACAATCTACAGAAATTATTGATAAAATAAAAAAAGAACATGAAAAATTTTACGGATTATTGATTATGCTTTCTAATCATACTCCATTTAATAATAATGGTGAAGATATTTCAGATTTTGATGTCTCTATGAATTATGAACATATTAATGAAGTAACAGGAGAAAAAGAAACATTAAATGCGCCTTTCATGGAAGGAACAAAATTAGGTAGCTACTTTAAATCGGCTCATTATGCAGATGAAGCTTTAGGAGAATTTATAAAAGAGTTAGATGAAAAAGGACTTTTAGAAAATACGGCTGTTGTAATTTATGGGGATCATGATGCTAAAGTTAAAAGAAATGAATATACAAGATTTTATAATTATAATCCAGAAACAGATAGTGTATTAGAAGAAGATGACCCTAATTATAAAAAAGTAGATTATTATGCATATGAATTAAATCGTAAAGTTCCATTTATTATTTGGACAAAAGATGGTTCAGTGAAACACGAAGAGATAACTAAAGTAATGGGAATGTATGATACACTTCCAACACTTGGTAATATGCTTGGTGTAAGAAGTAAGTACCAATTAGGTCATGATATTTTTAGTGTTGATGAAAATGTAGTAATCTTTCCTTCAGGAAACTGGCTTACAGACAAAATGTATTATAATAGTCAGAAACAAGAAGGTATGACATTTAATGAAAATGAAACAATTCCATCAGATTATATTGAAAAATATAATAAAATATCAGAAGAAAAAATTGCTATATCAAATTCTATTATTGTATATGACTTAATTAAAAAAACGAATGAAAATAAATTGTTAGTTCCAGAAATGCAAAATTAAAAACAAACCTTATTTCCTAATAGAAATAAGGTTTTAAAATATAAAAAATGTATTTATAATTATATGAAAAATTAGTATATCATTTAATAAAAATTGTATCTCTGGACTTCTTTCTGTCGATTTGATAAAATAAAAGTATGGTGATGATATGAAACGAAACAAAAGTAAATTGTTAGAATATTGGATTTCTCTAATCAAACGAAGAAAAAAACTAGAAAAAGAAAAAAAAGAAAAAGAAAGAATAGGAATTTTGTTTTATTTTAAAAAAGGATTTCTTATTACAGGAGCTTTTACTTTAGGACTTTTTATCTCTCCTAAAAAGAAAAAAGAAGAAAGCAAAAATATCTCTTTAGAGGAACACTTGAAAAGTATCAAAAAAATAAAAAAAGAAGCTAAAGAAACTGATGCTATTGATAAAATAAATGATTTAAAATTATCTTTAGAGATGGAAGAAGCAGAATTAAAAGATGAAAAAATAGAACAAAATGAAATTTATATTGATTGTGAAGAAGAATTAGAAGAAGCTAAATATATCATAACAGAAAAAATAAAAAAATTTGAAAATAGATTAGAGGAAAATATAGTAAGAGTAAAAATTAAGGAAAATAAAATAGAAAAAGAAAAAAAAGAGAATAAAATACGAGAAAATGAGAAAGAAGAAAAAATAGAGAAAAAGGATACTATAGACCAAAAGAATATAAT
>CACZQZ010000069.1 GCA_902783405.1 uncultured Erysipelotrichaceae bacterium | reverse complement strand
TTGTAACAGCACTTTCTATTATGATAGGAACCGCTTATGTATTATTTCTTCAAACACCATTATATAAAAGTTCAACGACATTAATATTAGTTCAATCTGATAAGAAAAGTGACAGTGACTTAGCACTTACACAGACTGAAATTAATATCAACCAAAAGTTAGTATCAACATATTCTCAAATTGTAAAAAGTAGAAGAGTGCTAAAAAAAGTAATCAAGAATTTAGATTCTAATTTATCTACAAGAGCTTTATCTCAAAAAATAACCGTATCGGCAATAGAAAATACAGAAATTATTAAAATATCTGTTAGTGATGAGGATAATAAAGAAGCTGCTAAAATAGCAAATGAAATTGCAAAAGTATTTAGTGATGAAGTAGCTAAAATTTATCAAATGGAAAATATTTCTATTATCGATAAAGCTGAAGTTGAAAGCGTACCTTATAATGTTCAAATTATAAAACAAGAAGTTATGTATTTTGGAATTGGATTTGTTCTATCTTGTATGATTTTATTTGTGGCATTCTATTTTGATACAAAGATTAAAACATCAGAACAAGTCGAAGAAAAATTTGATTTAATGGTACTTGGAAGTATTCCAAAAGTTAAGAAAGCAGGTGATTTGTAATGTCAGAGTTAATTGTTAATACGAAACCTAGATCTGCATTTTCTGAAGCCATTAAAACAGTTAGAACAAATTTGCTTTTCTCTCATATGGGAAAAGAACTTAAAATTGTTTTGATTTCATCAGCTAAACCTGGTGAAGGAAAAAGCTTTATTGCTGCTAACTTAGCTGTAGCGTTTGCTCAAAATGAAAAAGAAGTTTTAATTATTGATTGTGATTTAAGAAGAGGAAGACAACACAAAATATTTAATGTTAAAAATGATAGACGTTTTGGTTTTTCTAACCTTTTAATTGAACCAGAACCAAAATTAGAAAGATATATTAAACAAACAGAAATTGAAAATGTTTATTTACTTCCAGTAGGAGCAACTCCACCAAATCCAAGTGAACTACTTGGTATGGAAAAAACAAAAATATTACTAGAACGATTAAAACGTAATTTTGATATTATTATCTTAGATTGTCCTCCTGTTTTAGGACTTAATGATACTTTAATGATGACAAAATATTCCGATGCTAACTGTATTGTAGTATCTGCGAATGATACTAAAACAGATGAACTTGAGAGAGTAAAAAAATCTTTTGAAAAAGTAGATGCTAAAGTAACAGGAGTTATTTTAAATAACATAGAGCAGCAAGATAATGCATATCATGATTATTACAGTTCTTACTTAGAAGAATGATAGATGTTCATAATCATATCCTCTTTGGTATAGATGATGGCGCTAAAACCTTAGAGGATAGCGTTGAAATGATAAAAGAAGCTTATAAAGTAGGGTATAAAGAGTTTATTTTAACTCCCCACTTTATAGAAAAATCAGAATATAATTGTAATAATCTTGGCAAAATAACAAGATTTAGAAGTCTGCAAGAGTATGTAAAAGATTTTGGCATTCCAGTCAAACTTTATTTAGGAAATGAAGTTCATATACATGATAATATTATAGAAAATATTGAAGAAGGAAATATTATGACATTAAATGCATCTAAATATTTACTTTTAGAACTTCCTTTTCGAAATAGAAATTATAAAGTAGAAGAAATTATCTTTGAACTAACTAGACATGATATTACACCAGTAATTGCTCATGTAGAAAGATATAGATATATTACTGAATATGATGTAAGCAAAATGATTGAACTTGGATGCCTTATTCAAGGGAATGCTTTATCATTAATTGGAAAATATGGTAGGGAAGCAGAAGAAAATTTAAAAAAATATTTAAAAATGAATTTAATTCATGTACTTGCAAGTGATGCACATAATACGAAAGCATTTAAAGAATTAAAAGATATTAAAAAAGTAGTTAAAAAAATTGTCAAAAATGATGATATGGTAGAGGATTTATTTAAACTTAATCCTAAAAAAATGATAAAAGATGAAACAATTATTCCATATCAAATAAAAAGAAAAAAACAATTTAGTTTTTTTAGATAAAAGTAGTAGGAGTGGTATTCATGGATAGAGAAGTAACACTATTAGATTATGAAAGAAATAAAGCATTTATTAAATCAAAAGAAGAAGTTTATCAATTTATTAAAAGAACATTTGATATTATAATGGGTATATTAGGATGTGCTATTCTTTTTCCAATGATGATCATTGTAAAAATATGCTACGTTTTATCTGGTGATTTTGATCAAATTATCTTTGTTCAAAGAAGAATTGGTAAAGATGGAAAAGAATTTGATTTTTATAAATTTAGATC
>CACZQZ010000068.1 GCA_902783405.1 uncultured Erysipelotrichaceae bacterium | reverse complement strand
TTTTCAAAAGTGTTGACAAAAAAGTCTTTTCATATTAGTATATGAAATACCAATTCGATTTATCGGATTGGAGCTAGTATCACACTAGCCAACCCCTTTTTATTCTTTTATTGGAGCAGTTCTTCAGGGGGACTGCTCTATTTTTTTACGCAAAAAAATGTAAGAATTTCTTACATTATTTTTTGATATTTTCTAATTTTACACTAACTAGTTTACTTACTCCAGATTCTTGCATAGTGATACCATATAAAGTATCTACGTATTCCATTGTTTTCTTTTTATGAGTAATAAGAATAAATTGTGTTTTTTCTTTTAGTTTTTGTAAATGCTCTCCAAAAGCTTCTACATTTGCTTCATCTAAAGCAGCTTCTATTTCATCAAATATACAGAATGGTACTGGTCTAGATTTTAAAATCGCAAATAATAAACTGATTGCTGTAAATGTTTTTTCTCCACCAGAAAGTAATGTAATACTTTTTAAACTCTTTCCTGGTGGTGATGCGACTATTTCAATTCCTGTTTCTAATAAGTTTTCTCCATCTGTTAATTTTAAATCAGCATTTCCACCATGAAATAATTCGATGAAAGTTTCTTTAAAATTCTTTCGAATTGTTTCAAAAGATTCTTTAAATTCCCTTTTCATAACTTCATCCATTTCTTTAATAATTTCTAAAAGGGTGTCTTCTGCTTTAATTAAGTCTTCTCTTTGACTGGTTAAGAAATCATATCTTTCTTTAATCTCATCATATTCTTTTGGTGCTTCTGTATTTACTGGTCCCATATCTCTTATTTCTCTTTTTAAGTTTGTTAAAAGTTCTTCTGCTTCACTTTTTTCCATTTCTAAAGGATAGTGCAAAATTGCATTTTCATAAGTCATATTATAGGTTTCATTTAATTCATTTAGTAAAGTATCTAATTTTACATCATCTCTATTTACAGAAATTTCTAAAGTATTTAGTTCTTTACTTTTACTATTATAAAGGGCATTTTCTCTTTTCATAGTAAATTCAAATTCATTTTGTTTTTCTTTAAGTAAGTTTCTTTCTTTTATTTCTTCTTCTAATTTACTTTCTAAAATTTGTTTTCCTTTTTCTACTTCATAGTATTTTGAAATAAGTTCGTTTTCTTCTTCTTTTAATGTATTTGATAGTGTTTTTGAATTTCTACTTATTTCACTTTTTAAGTTTTCTATAATTTCTTCTTTTTCTTTTAATGTATTTTCTTTATTGATAATAGTTTCTTTAAGTGTTACACGTTCTTTATTTTTTAAATAGTATTTATCATCAATAGCTTTTAATTTATGATCGATTTCATTGATTTCATTTTCTACTTCTGAAATCTCTTTTTCTAATTTTTTATTTTCTAAAAGTAATTTTTCTAATTCATATTTATCTGTTATTGTATTTTTTTGTTTACTTCTTCCTCCAGTAATCGTTCCGCCAACATGTAAAACTTCTCCATCTAAAGTAACTATTTTATATCGATAGCCTATTTCTTTATGAATAATATTAGCATTATCAATATTATCTACAACAAATACATTACCAAGTTGATTTCGAACAATTTCGTTATATATTGGTTCATTTTGTACTAAATTAGAAGCGATGTCAATAAAGCCTTTCTTTATATGAACACTTTTTAATATTTCATCATCAACTTTTTTAGCTTTTATAATATTAAGTGGAAAAAAAGTAGCTCTTCCAAAATTATTTTTCTTTAAAAAGTTAATTGCTTCTTTCGCACTTTTTTCGTTTTCTACAATGATATTGGATGCACTAGCTCCAAGGCTAACACTAATTGCTGTACTATATCTTTCTTCTACTTCAATAACTTTTCCTAAAATGTTATAAATTCCTTTTAATTCTTTATTTTCTAATATTTTTTTTGTCCCAAAGGGCAAATTTGTATTTTCTTCGATACTTTGTTTTAAATTTTCGATTTTGATATTTTGTTTTTGTTTTAGTTTTATTTTTTGATATAATGATTGTTCTAATTTTTCTTTTTGTTTTTTGGTATCTTCATTTTCTTTAACAATCATTCTAAGTTCATTTTCTACTCTATTCATATCATGAGTAATATTTTGAATATTATGATTAAGTACGACGATTTCATTTTCTAAAGATAATGCTTGTTCTTTCATTTCAACCATCATTTGATACATTTTATGATCGTCTACTTCGTATTTTTTTCTTTCTAATAAAAGTGTTTTTTCGCTATTTATTTTTTCTAGTTTACTGGTTATTTGAATCAAATTCTGATTCATATCAGAAATATTTTTATCTAATGTTTCTATTTTATTTTTATATTCTAATATTTTTGTTTCACTCTTAGAATTAGTACTTGATAAAAGCGTTATTTCTTCATTTAGTTTTTTGATTTTTTCTTTATTTTCTTCATATCTAATATGAATAGAATTGATATTGTTTGCCATTAAGGCAATATCGATGTTTTTCATTTTTTCGTATTTTTTTTCATATAGTAATGCTTTTTCTTTTTGTTTTTCTAATGGTTTTAATCTATCATCTAATTCTGTTATAATGTCTTCTATTCTTTGCATATTATCATGAACATGTTCTAACTTACGAAGTGCTTCTTCTTTTCTTTTTTTGTATTTTAATACTCCTGCGGCTTCTTCAAAGATAACTCTTCTATCACTTGGTTTGGTTAAAATTATCTCATCTATTTTTCCTTGTGAAATGATGTTAAAGCTTTCTTTTGCCATACCACTATCAAGTAATAAGTCAGTTAAATCTTTGAGCCTACATTTTTGTCCATTGATATAGTATTCATTTGTTCCATCTTTATAAACCATTCTTTTTAAAGATACTTCTTCATACGCTATTGGAAGATAATGATCTTTATTATCAAAAACTAAAGTAACAGATGCAAGTCCTAAACTTTTTCTAGATTTACTTCCAGAGAAAATAACATCAGTCATATTTCCTTCACCACGTAAGGATTTTACTGATTGCTCCCCAAGAACCCATCTAACTGCGTCTACTACATTACTTTTTCCGCTACCATTTGG
>CACZQZ010000067.1 GCA_902783405.1 uncultured Erysipelotrichaceae bacterium | reverse complement strand
ATTTTAGCAATTTTTTGAAGTTCTGGAATATACTCTTTTACTTTATCTCTAATTTCTGTAAACAAATTGTACTCAAGTTCGATAATTTTTTCTTCAGCATTTAAAATTAATGCTTCTTTTTCTTTTAGAATAGGACTAATATACCTTTCTGCATTAGCGAGTGTTTGTCTTCTTTCATAACCATATTCTGGTTTTACTAGATTCATACTTCCTTTAGATACTTCGATATAATAACCAAAAACTCTATTGTATCCTACTTTTAGGGTTTTAATTCCTGTTCTTTCTCTTTCTTCATTTTCAAATTTAGCTACAAAATCTTTTCCACCTTTACGAAGATTTTTAAGTTCATCTAATTCTTCATGATATCCTTCTTTGATTAAATAGCCTTCTTTTAGTGTCATAGGAGGATTTTCATAAATACTTCGTTCTAATAACTCATATAAATTATCTAATGTAGGAAAATCAATGTTAAACTTTAATTTTTTTGTTATTTCGAGAATAATAGGAAGTTCTTTTAAAGAAGACTTGAGTTGTAATAAATCTCTAGCATTAGCTGAGCCAAAAGCAACTCTTCCAGATAATCTTTCTAAATCATAAACTTCAAATAAACTTTTACACAAATCATCTTTTAAAATAAATTCATTCATCAAAGTTTCAACCATATTGTATCTTTTTATGATTTCATCTTTATCTACAAATGGATTTTCCACACGATTTTTTAAGAGTCTAGATCCCATAGCTGTTTTTGTTTTATCTAAAAGCCAAAGAAGCGAATAGTTTCTTTGTTTTAACCTAAGAGTTTCTGTTAGTTCTAAATTTCTCTTGGTATGAATATCCATTTTTAAATATTTTTTATTATCTCTAATAATTGCTTTTTGAAGATGGGTTAACTCTCTTTTTTGAGTATCTTTCATATATCCAAGTAAATTTTTAATAGTTTTAATATATCTTACATCAGTTAAATCTTCATAAATATAATTATAGTTATTATCTTCTAATTCTTCATTATAATAAGATATTGTTATTTTAAACTGATTTTTAAGTAAATGAATGATTTTAGGATCTATTTTATCATTTACCACAATTTCTTTTATCCCTAAACTAACAATTTCACTGACTACTTTAGAAATATCTTTTTCTGTTATAAAAGATGATATAAATCCTGTGGATAAATCTGAATAAGAAACAATGTAACAATGATCGAATTCCATGATATTTCCAATATAGTTATTATCTTTTTCATCTAAAGATTCATCCATAACAGTACCTTTAGAAATAATTTGAATCACACCTCTTTTAACAATTCCTTTAGCTTTTTTAGGATCTTCTAATTGTTCACAAATAGCAACTTTATATCCTTTTTCAACTAATTTTTCAATATATACATTAGCAGCGTGATGTGGAATTCCACACATTGGAATACGTTCTTCTAATCCAGCACTTTTTCCGGTTAATGTAAGTTCTAGTTCTCTAGAAACTAAAATAGCATCATCAAAAAACATTTCATAAAAATCACCAAGTCTATAAAATAAAATATTATCTTTGTTTTCTTTTTTTGTTTTAATATATTCTTTCATCATAGGCGTTACTTTTTCTATGTCTACTTCATTTAATGTCATACTACAATCACCTTTTTTCATTACATATTGTACCAAAAAAAAATAAAGAAATCCAGAAACTTCTTTATTTTTCATTAGTTCATTATTAAATTATGCTGTTATTTTCCATATATAATCAATTATATAAAATATTACATTTTTTTATCTAACTTTTTAATAATTACTCTTCATTTTTTGTGTTTTTAATTGTAATACCATAGTATTCTCTAGTCTTTACCATTAATTCATCAAATAAATCCTTATTATTTTTCAATAGTTCCTTGACATTTTCTTTACCTTGCCCTAATTTTTCACCTTTATAAGCGTACCAAGAACCACTTTTTTCTAAAATACCTGCTTCACTTGCTAAATCAATAACTTCACCTTCTTGTGACACTCCTTCTCCATACATAATATCTACAGTACAATTTTTAAAAGGTGGCGCCATTTTATTTTTAACTACTTTAATATTCGTTTTGTTTCCAACAACATCTGTCCCAAGTTTTATTTGTTCACTTCTTCTAATTTCCAATCTTACAGAAGAATAAAATTTAAGTGCTCTTCCACCTGGAGTTGTTTCTGGATTTCCAAACATAATTCCTACTTTTTCTCTAAGTTGATTGATAAAAATAGCAATTGTATTGGTTTTATTAATAACTCCTGATAATTTACGTAATGCTTGACTCATAAGTCTTGCTTGAAGACCTACATGAGAATCTCCCATTTCACCTTCTATTTCAGCCTGTGGAACAAGTGCTGCAACGGAATCAATCACAATTACACTAATAGCACCACTTCTAACTAAAGCTTCACAAATTTCTAATGCTTGTTCTCCATTATCAGGTTGTGAAAGTAAAAGATCATCTGTATTTACTCCTAATTTAGATGCATATTGTGGATCTAAAGAATGTTCAGCATCAATAAAAGCAACTCTTCCTCCTAATTTTTGTGCTTCTGCAATTGCGTGAAGTGCGAATGTTGTTTTTCCAGAAGATTCTGGTCCATAAATTTCAATAATTCTTCCTTTTGGATAGCCTCCAATACCAAGAGCAATATCAAGTGATAAAGATCCACTTGAAATAACATCAATTTCTCTTTTTTCATGATCTCCTAGTTTCATGACTGCTCCTTTTCCGAATTGTTTTTCGATATCTAATAAAACTTGATCTAAGGTTTTATCTGTACTTACTTTTGCCATATAAGTTCCTCCTAACACTATCCATTTTACATGATAAAAAACTTATTGTCAATAGTAAATACGAACATTTGTTTCTAAAAATTGTTTTTACATTTTTTATCAATTTTTAGTATTAAATAAACAAATTTTCAATTTTGTTTGAATAAATTTATCAAAAAATTAGAAAAAGAAAGTTTTTAAAAAGTAAACTTTCCATTTTTTCTTATTAACTTATCGTCAAAAAAAATGCTTCCTCCGCCATATTCCTCTCTTTGAATAAGCACTAAATCCCAATGAACAAATGAATCATTTCCATTATATGCTTCTTTGTAAGCAGCACCAGGGGTAAAATGGATACTTCCATCTATTTTTTCATCATATAAGATATCTCCCATAGGTTCTTTAACTAATGGATGAAACCCTATTGCAAATTCACCAATATATCTACTTCCTTCATCTGTATCTAAAATCTTATTTAGTTTTTGATTATTTTTGTTACAAGTTGCTTCTATAATTTTTCCATCTTTAAATGTTAAAGAAACATTTTCAAATACTTCTCCTTGATATGGAGAGACGGTATTATATGTGATTTTACCATTAACACTTGTTTTTATAGGCGCCGTAAAGATTTCTCCATCTGGTATATTAGAAGAACCAAGACAAGGAACAATATTCATATTTTTAATTGAAAAAGTAATATCGGTATCTTTTCCTGTAATTCTCACCACATCTGTTTTTTCCATTAATCTTTTTAATTCCATAATCTTCATCTTTTCTTCTTTAAAATCATAAAGCATTGCTTTCATAGCATAATCATAATAATCACTATACTTCATTTTAGCTTTATATGCATCCATAAATGATGGATAATTAAGAAGTACCCATTTTCTTTCATTAGTACGAATATCTTTATATTTACTTGTCACTTTGGATATATTATTTCTAATTTCATCTTTAATATTTTTTTCTTCATAATCATTTACATTATATTTAATATTGATAAAACTATTAAAATTTTCCACATCAAATTTCATCTGTTCTTTTAAAGATTCATATTTATTTTCTAATGTATTTTCTAGAAGAATAGTAGATATTTCTTTGTCTTGGAACCTAACAAATGGTATTCCTTTTTTAGATACAATTTCTTGTATTAAATATTTTACAAAATCATTGCACTTTAAAGATTCATACGTAATTAATACTTTTTCATCTTCTTTTATTTGTAATGATTCATTAATAATTTTATATGCTAGTTCTTTTTCCATATATTCACTCTTTTCTATTTTTTCCATATTAATATTATGAAAGGAGTTTTTATATGTATTCAAATTATAGTAGGCCAAATTTTTATCAAAATCCTAATTATTCGACAAATTATCGTCAAAATAATGATGATAGATTTATTGGTGGAGGTTTTTTAGGACCATTTGTACTAGGTGGTATTACTGGAGGATTACTTGCACCAGCTTTTTATCCAAGACCATATTATAACAATAATTTCTATGGACCTTGTCCTTATTGCTACGGTCCATATTACAGGTAATTTTACCTGTTTTTTGATGAAAAAAAGAAGCTTATTTTGCTTCTTCTGTTGCTCTAGTTTCTCTAATAACGGTAACTTTAATAGTACCTGGATATTGAAGATTTTCTTCTATTTTATTTTTAATGTCACGAGCTATCTTGTAACTTGTTAAGTCATCAACTTCTTCTGGTTTTACAATAACACGAAGTTCTCTACCAGCTTGTACAGCAAATGTTTTTTCAATACCTTCCATATCATTTGCAATGTTTTCTAATTCTTCTAAACGCTTTACATAGTTTTCTAAAGAATCATTTCTAGCTCCAGGGCGTGATGCGGAAAGGGTATCTGCAATCGCAACTAATTCTGCAATAACACTGGTAGCCTCTTTATCCCCATGATGAGATTCAATACCATTGATAACAACTTCATTTTCACCATATTTTTTAGCTATATCACTACCTAATGTAACGTGACTTCCTTCTACTTCATGATCAATTGCTTTTCCAATATCATGAAATAATCCTGCACGTTTCGCTAAGTTTGTATTTTCTCCAAGTTCTGATGCAAGAAGTCCGCAAAGATGTGCTACTTCAATAGAATGATTTAAAGCATTTTGACCATAACTTGTACGAAAATGTAGTTTACCAAGTAATTCAACTAGTTCTGGTTCTACTTTAGTAAGGCCTAATTCAAATAAAGCATTTTCTCCATATTCTATTAATTTTGCTCTCATATCTTTAGATGTTTTATCATATATTTCTTCAATTCTAGTTGGATGAATTCTTCCATCTTTCATAAGAGATTCTAACATTACTCTAGCAATTTCTCTGCGATATGGATCAAAACTAGATAAAACAATAGTCTCCGGAGTATCATCAATAATTAAATCTACACCTGTTACTGCTTCAATGGTTCTAATGTTTCTTCCTTCTCTACCAATGATTCTTCCTTTCATATCATCACTTGGTAAAGATATTACTGTAACGGTTTGTTCACTTGCTACATCTCCTGCATATCTTTGCATAGATGAGATCATCATCGTTTTAGCTATTTTATCTGCCTCTATTTTTGCTTCACTTTGTTTGTCTTTAATGTAAGAAGCTATCTCTAAATTCATCATTTCTTCTACGTTTTTCATGACTAATTCTTTTGCTTCTTTTTTAGAGAATCCAGATATTTTTTCTAGCACTTTCATTTGTTCTTCTTTAATTTCTTCCACTTTATCTTTTTCTTCTTGGATTTGTCTTTGTTTTTGAATCAGATTATTCTCTTTTTCTTCTAACATTTCTTCTCTATTTTGAAGAGTCTGATCCCTACGATCAATGTTATTTTCACGAAGAAGTAGTCTTTCTTCTGATTCCTTCATTTCTTTTTTCTTTTCTTTTATTTCTTTATCAGTATCCAATTTTAATTTATGAACATCTTCTTTTGCTTCTAACAAGTAGTCTCTCTTTATTTTTTCTGCTTCTTTTTTTCCTTTTTCTAATATTTCTTCTGCTTTTTTAGAAGCTAAGTTACCTTTTAAATAATTCATAAGAAATACAGCGCCTGCGCCTATACAAATTCCAACAATAATAAGTAAAATGGAAAGTAAAATCATATTCATTTTATACCTCCATTACTCATGAGAATCATTTCTCTAATAATATTGTAATATTTATTTCCAGATAAGTCAAATAATAATTTTTGATTTAAATGAAAATAAATTGGAATAAAAATGGTATACAAACAAGTTTCAATTTAAACTCACATAATCATGTTCTTTCCACATATAAACGTTAGCGTAAGGTTACATTTTGATACCTAATTTCAACATTCCTACTATTTGCTTTCTAACATTTTGATATATTAAGTCGTAAAGAATACATAGTTCCTTAGGACTACTGCTTAGTGAACTAATAATATTTTTGATATTACAACATCGTCATAAACTGTATAAATTCTTTTCTGCATTTACTATTAGTATAACTCATTTCTTTGAATTTGGGAATACTTAACATATATATTTTTAATACTTCTGTCATTTTTTCTTTTATCTCTGGATAATATAGTACTCCTAGTAGTTTTTCTTTATCTTTTGGTAATCTTCCATTATTGATGTTTATTTGTGTTACTGTATAATCATATTCTGTAAGCATATCACCTATATATGTTAGATTTCTTCTAATAATACTAACTCCTCCACTATTATTATTTATTTCTATTCCATATAATCTTTTTTTATTTTTAAAGATAATTTCTTTTTCTCTATTTGATGTATTTCTCTCTGGATTATTTTTAGGATCTATAAAATCTATCACTTCTTCTTTTATTTCTTCTCCTATCGCTTTCATAATATATACAATTAATATTTTATATTTTTTTAATACTTTTTTTATCATTGAATCTGTAATTAAAGGAATTATTTTATCTGAATTTTTTTCTAATTCTTCTATAATTTGTTTTCTTGATTTAGCTATAAAAACTCCTCCTTGTCTTTAAAGTGAATTCATAATATCACATCAAAAAAAGGAGTTCAAATAATTAATTTTAAGTTTTAAACAATAAAAAAAGAAGAAATTTTTAGTTTCTTCTTATCCAATTTTTATTTTTTATTTAACCATTATTATAAATATTTAAAAAGATACAAATTTTATTTTTTATTATGCCGTTCTCTTCCACATATATACGGTAATATATGGATCTTGCGTATTAAGTGCTGTTCCACTTCCAGTACTTCCTGTATTTCCATTTACTGAATGCGAATGATTTGCGACTGTTTCTGTATTATGGGCTGGTACTTGATGGGTGTGAGACGCATCTAACTTAAAGCCATAATTATGCGAAAATGTTGGTACACTAGATACACCACTATTCAAAGTAACAGCTTGATGATTCCCAGTTATGTAAGAAAAAGGCCCACTAACCCAAGAAACAATATTTGTATTTGCATTTCTGGCTACATTTGCTGCAAAATCAACCTGACCAGTTAAAGTTTTGCTGGCGCCTCCTGCATTTACTGCTGATACTGAATGACTATGTGAACCTGCAGTAGAAGTATTGATACTTACTGAATGGGTATGTGCTGGAAGATTTCCTACTGCTATTGTTTTTGTTTTACTTCCACCTGTAAGCGCTACTGTCTTAAAATCATCATCTGATTCATCTACTCCTACTATTGCTTTTCCATTTCCAAATCTTTCCCACGTTCCT
>CACZQZ010000066.1 GCA_902783405.1 uncultured Erysipelotrichaceae bacterium | reverse complement strand
TTGTTTTGATAAGTAAGGTTCTACCATAACTCCAGTTCTCTCTGAATGACCTACACTATGTACCATTGGTTCAACTTTAAGTAATAAGCCTTCTTTTTCTAAGTCTTTAAGTAAGTTTTCACGGCATACTTCTCTTGTTTGGCCTTGATACTTACCAGCATTTTCATTCATGGTAGCGTCTTCATTCATAACTTTGATTCGCTCTAGATTATGTCTTTCCCCTACTTCAAAATCGTTAGGATCATGAGCTGGTGTTATTTTAACAACACCTGTTCCAAATGTAGGATCTGCATGAATATCAGCTATAATTGGTATTTCTTTTTCAACTACTGGTAGGATAGCTTTCATACCAATATATTTTTGATATCTTTCATCATCAGGATTAACAGCTACAGCGGTATCTCCAAATAATGTTTCTGGTCTTGTTGTTGCGACATCTAAATAATCTTCTGTTCCAGCGATAATATATTTTAAATGATAAAATGCTCCAGGTTCATCTTTGTAAATTACTTCTTCATTTGAAAGAGCTGTTTTGGCTTGTGGATCCCAGTTGATGATTTTCTCTCCTCTGTAAATTAATCCTTTATTATAAAAGTCAACAAACACTTTCGTAACAGCATTATTTAATCCTTCATCTAAAGTAAATCTTTCTTTATTATAATCAACAGATAAACCTAATTTACCCCACTGTTTTCTAATGGTATCAGCATGTTCTTCTGTCCATTTCCAGCATTCTTTTAAGAAGTTTTCTCTTCCGTATTCATATTTATCAATACCTTTTTCTTTTAAGCGTTTTACAACTTTTGCTTCGGTTGCGATTGCGGCATGATCCATACCAGGAAGCCATAATGTATCAAATCCTTGCATTCTTTTGTATCTTATAATAATGTCTTGAAGGCTTGTATCTAAAGCATGACCTAAATGAAGTACACCAGTTACATTTGGTGGTGGTATAACAATGCAGTAAGGATTTTTTGATTTATCTCCTGAAGTAAAGTACCCTTTTTCTTTCCAATTTTCATACTTTTTTTCTTCTACCTTAATATGATTATATTTTTTATCTAACATGATAATCTCTCCTTTATATATTTTTTTACATCTATTTCCAATTCTTCTTGATTGGTATTTGAATATATTTCCATCATATTCATAATATTATCTACAATATTGTTCTTTTGTACAAATTGATAGGAATAAGGAAAATGTAAATCAAACAGTAGTGAAATATGTCTACATAAGCCATCCATTGGTGTTTTTACATATTTATTTAAAATCAATTTATGTTCTTTTAAAATGTTAATTAATTCTTTATTAATATCATAATTTTTATCCATAACTTTAATTTGTTCTTTTAAAATATCTAATTTATCTGCATCTCTTATAATTTGACACATAAGTAATTCTTTTTCTTTCAAATTAGGTTCTATCATAAATTTATTGTGATTTCGAACAGAAGTCAATATTATTTTTTTATCATTATCCTCTAAATCTAACTTAGATAATATTTCTTGTTTCAATATTTCTTCTGCTAAATCACCATGGTCGATAGATATATCATCTATAAATGTTTCATATTTTGTCCACTGTTCAAATCTACCAATATCATGAAGTAAACCAATAATAGAAGCTAATTTTATATCTTCATTATTTAGATTTAATGATGTAGCTATTTCCTTACTTAACTCCATGACTCGGTAGGAATGATGAAATTTTCCCATAATGCTAGATTTTTTTAAATCATAATTTTTAACATATTCATTGAATATTTTCATTACATTTTTCATAAATATCCTCCAAAGAAAAAAACTACTTCCATAAGGACGTAGTTTCACGTGGTACCACCTTAATTTATAAGAAAAAATCTTACCTTAAATTATTTAACGCATATATACGGAATTACTCTACTATTTTTTCAAGTAATCAGCTCCCAAGCTACCTTCTATTATCTTTTATGCTTATTTTCACCAACCATAAACTCTCTACAATAAAAGAATAATATACTCCTCTTGTTCATTGCTTTGTTATATTATAATACAATTTTATATTTTTTTCAATTTATTTTTAAAACAAATGATGACTTATTACATATGATAATATAGAAAGGAGTATAATATGTATCAACCTTATTATCCATATGCAAGTAACACAGGCATTTTAAGAGGCTTATTTCGTGGTGGAATTTCTTTTTCTGATATATTAAATGGTACCAATAAAACACTTAATGTTATCAATCAAATCATACCTATTGTTAAACAAGTAGGACCAACAGTTCAAAATGCAAAAACAATGTTTCGGGTTATGAATGAATTTAAAAAATTTGATACTCCTAAAAAAACAAATGCAAATCAGAAGGTAGTAAATCAAAATATCCAAAAAGAGCCAAAGCATCCAAAATATGAAAGTTTATCTGGCCCTACTTTTTTCCTTTAAAACACTATATAGTGTTTTTTTCTATATAATCTAATATTTCTTTGATTTGTTTATCTTTGCTTTTTTCATAAATATTTTGATATTTACTTTTTAAATATTTTAAATAGTCTTGATTTTTTTTACAAAATGGTCCTAAAAAATAATCTTCTTCCGAATAAGAAATATTTCCTTTTTCCCACTTCATAATAACATACCATTTCTTATCAAAGATAACTTTTTCATCTTTGATATAAAATCCTTTTTTACTTAATTCTTTTCTTACAAGAGGAATATCCGTATGTGCTTCTATGATCAATGTTCCATCGGTTTGTTTTTTTAATATGTGCATAATGGTATAACCGCCCATACCCGTTAAAATCAGTGTGTCTTCCTTACTTATGGAAATATCACCAATACCATCTTGAACATAAAATTTCATTTGATCATAAACATGATGTTCTTTAGAAAGATTAATTGCTTTTTCTAGAGCTTTTTCATGAATATCAATTGCTGTTACACATCTTCTATTCAAGGCAAGATTAACAGCTATTACACCATGATCACAGCCAATATCAAAAATATTACCTTTCGCTGGTACAAAAGATAATATTGTTTTCATTCTTTTAGTTATTTTCATTAGTTTTCTAAATAATCCTTTAATTTTCTAGAACGAGATGGATGACGAAGTTTTCGTAATGCTTTAGCTTCAATTTGTCTTATTCTTTCTCTAGTTACACCAAACATCTGACCAACTTCCTCTAAAGTTCTACTTTTTCCATCTTCTAATCCAAAACGAAGACGAATTACTTTTTCTTCCCTTTCAGTTAAAGTAAGTAAAACTTCTGAAATTTCATCTTTTAATATTTCGTTCGTTGCATATTCTTCTGGACTCATATTTCTCTCATCTTTGATAAAATCTCCTAAATGAGAGTCATCTTCTTCTCCTATTGGTGTTTCTAAACTAACTGGTTCTTGACTAATTTTATAAATTTCTCTTATTTTATCAACAGGTAAATTCATTTTTTTAGAAAGTTCTTCTTCGGTTGGTTCTCTATTTAATTCTAATGTTAATTGTCTTTGAACACGAGCAAGTTTATTAATGGTTTCTACCATATGAACAGGTACTCTAATCGTTCTTGCTTGATCGGCAATAGCCCTAGTAATAGCTTGTCTTATCCACCAAGTAGCATAAGTACTAAATTTGAATCCTTTACTAACGTCAAATTTTTCTACGGCTTTCATAAGACCAATATTACCTTCTTGAATTAAGTCTAAGAAAAGCATTCCTCTTCCTACATACCTTTTAGCAATACTAACGACAAGTCTAAGATTTGCTTCTGCTAATATTGCTTTAGCTTCTTCATCTCCTGCTAAAATACGATCAGATAGTTCTAATTCTTCTTCCATGGTAAGTAATTTAATTTGTCCAATTTCTTTTAGATACATACGAACAGGATCGTTGATTGTTAAATCTTTCGTAAGAGAATTATCGTCTAATAATAATGGACTTTCTCCTTCGCCTGTTTCTTCTTCTGATACGACTGCAATATTATTTTCACTAAATGCATTATATAAATCATCTAAAGCATCTGCATCTAATTCTAGTCCTTTTAATTCTTTAGCAATCATTTCATAGGTAATCATTCCCTTTTCTTTTCCTACTTTAACGAGTGCTTCTTTTCTTTCTTCAAATGTTTTGACTTCATTAATCATAAGTTATTTACCTCCATCTTAAGATGAATAATTTTATTCATCCATTCTGCTTTTTTACTAGGTAGTTGTTCTTCTTTGATTTTCTCTTGCAGTCTTTCTATTTCATTTGTTATAAAACCTTCTTTAATTACTTTTATATAATCGCTTATTTCTTCTTCACTTACCTCATCTTTTAAGTCTAATTGTAATAATGATTTTGCTATATTCATTAATTTTTCATTATTATAAAGGCTTGTTAAAATATCAGCAATGTGAACATATTCATTTTCTTTATAAAATTCGACAATATAATTAGAAAGTTCTCTATAATCTTCATTATCTATAAATGGATGTTTTTCAATATAAAGTTTGACTGCGTTTTTGTCCTGCAACATATAGTATACCAGATTTTTCTGTGCTTTTTCAAATTTATTTTCTTTTTTTTGTAATTTTTGTTCTTTTTTTTCTATTTTTTTTATATTTTGAGGCATTTTAACCTTAGATTTTAAAAATTCTTCATCTATATTTGCTTCTTTGCTTATTTTTTTTATCGTCAATTCTCTTAAAACATCATCTTCTATTTTAGATAAGTCTTCTATAACCATATTTACATAAGATGCCGTATCTTCAATACTATGTAAATTCTTTCCTTTTTTATAATAGTTTAATTTAAAATCCATTAAATTAATAGCATGATCAATTTTTTCTTTAAATTTTTCTTTCCCATATTTTAAAATATATTCATCTGGATCTAAGTTTTCTTCTAATCTGACTACTTTAGGAGTCACACCAATTTTAAGTAATTCTTCACTACAAGATACTGTTGCTTTTTCTCCAGCTGTATCTCCGTCAAAACACAAAATAACTTCTTTAGCAAGTCTTTTAATTAATAAAGCTTGATTTTTAGTAACAGCTGTTCCCATTGTCGCAACTACGTTTGTAACACCTACCGTATACATACGAATAACATCCATAAAACCTTCTACAATAATAATTTGTCCTTTTTGCCTAGCATCATTTCTGGCATGATAATAATTATATAATAGTTCACCTTTTTTAAATATCTCTGTTTCTCTTGTATTAATATATTTAGAATCTGATGTTCCATCATAGATTCTGCCACTAAATCCTACAACATTTCCTTCTAAATTATAAAGAGGAAACATAATTCGATTATAATACAAATCTTCAAAAGTGGCATTGTTTTTTTTAACTAATCCACTATTTAATATAATTTTTTCATTATATTTTTTTGAAACAAATATCTTTGATAGTAGTTTCGTGTCTTTTAAAGAAAGACCTATACCAAATTCTTTAATGATTTCTTTATTGATTTTTCTACTTTCTAAATAATCTCTAGCTTTCTTTCCTTCTGAAGTTAAGATATTGTTATGATAAAACTTCTCTGCAATTTCATATAATGTATATAAATCTTCATTTTTTCTAGTCGTTTTAATATGATCCGAATTTAAAGCTATTCCAGCTCTTTTTGCTAAAATTTGTAAACTTTCATTGAAAGATACATGCTCATAGTCTTGTATAAACTGAAATACATTTCCTGAAGCACCACAAGAAAAACATTTATAAATTTGTTTTTCTTTAGATACACTCATACTAGGATGGTTATCATCATGAAAAGGACAAACTCCAAAATAGTTTTTTCCTCTGGGTGTAAGTGGTATATATGAAGATATTACATCTACGATATCTGATTTTTCACGAATTAAATTAATTTGTTCATTTCTCTCCATAATATCAAACTCCCATATATATATCATACAACAAAATTCTAGAAATTACTCTTTTTTT
>CACZQZ010000065.1 GCA_902783405.1 uncultured Erysipelotrichaceae bacterium | reverse complement strand
CATGACATCAACAAGATACGATGAAGGAAACTGCAAATTAGCCAATGAAACAGGAGTAGAAACCCTTGTTCAAAAAGAAGGAGAAGTAACAACCGTAAATGGATGTACAGGAAATGGTGTATTAAGTAAAGTAAAACACTCCAATGGAGACGTAGATTACAGATATCAAGGATCTTGCCCAAATAACTATGTAAAATTTAATGGTAACCAGTTATGGAGAATCATAGGAATTTTTGATGGAAAGATAAAATTAGTAGGAGAGCCAATAGGAAGTTATTCATGGGATACATCGAAAGAAACAGTAAATAGAGGACTTGGAGTAAATGAATGGTCAGAGTCAGATTTAATGAAACTATTAAATCCAGGATATGAAAATAATAGTGATTTAAAATGTAATACCAACGCATCATATGTTAGTAATAATGGAGATGGATATGCAATTGTAAATTGCGGAAATAATAGTGATAGTAATTATACTACTCAAAAAGTAAACAATAGTTTATATTGGAATGCTGGAAGTGGATTATGTTATAATTATGGAAATTATAAAACGACATCATGTGATTTTACGTCTACAGGATTAAAAGATAATACAAGTAAAAATATGATAGAAGAATCAACATGGTATTTAGGAAGTAATTATAAATCAGATGATTTGTGGGGAAGTAGTCAAACCATGACAGCGGAATATATATACAATATGGAAAGAAGTAATAATTCAGGGAAACAATGCCCAAATGCATATTACTGTTCAGATAAAGTAAATAGAAAGTTAAGTTGGAGAGGGAAAGTTGGATTAATATATCTAAGTGATTATGCATACGCAACAAATGGAGGAGCTACAACGTCAAAAGATGTATGTTTAAAAAAGCAGATAGGATATGTAAATAGTTCAAGTACTCCAAACTGGTCAAATACTTATACAGAATGTAAGGATAATAACTGGCTATTAAACAAAAGTACATGGACCTGGTCGCTTTCCCCTCGTGCGTCTTCGTCTTTTTCCTACATTGTGTACTATGTCTACCCTGCAGGTTATGTTGGTAGCACTGACGCTATGTCTGCCGGTTCGGTACGCCCAGTAGTCTACTTAAAATCAAGCGTTTCAATCACTGGAGGTGAAGGAACGCAATCGAGCCCATTTGAACTATCCATTAGCTAGCAAGTAAAAGAAGATTTACCACATGATAAATACTTGTTTTGTTGCAAAATAATTGAATCTACAAATTATGATTACATAAATGATAAGATAAATAGAATACTTAAAAAAGTGTGAGGATATTATTTTAGAAAAAATAGTTAATGAATATAAATTAAAATAAATTATTGACTATTATTTGTAAATTATAAAAAGATAAAAATCCATAAAAACTCATTTTTGAGTTTTTTTGTATACATTTTTTGTTTTTTTTCATAATAACATTAGGAGGAAATACTATGGAGAAAAATGAATATAAAAACTTAGTACAAAAACATACTCCGAAAGAAGATAGACTTCAAAATGGAGTTATTGCTTTTCTAATTGGTGGATGTATGGGCGTTTTGGCACAAGTACTCATTGATATCTATTCTTATAGTTTTCATATTTCTAGTAAAGAAGCATCTACTTTTATGACTGTTACTTTAATAGGTGTTGGGTGCTTACTTACTTGTTTAGGTTTTTTTGATAAGTGGGTAAATAGTGCAAAATGTGGTTTAATTGTTCCTATTACTGGTTTTGCCCATGCTATGCAAAGCGCTGCATTAGAATACAAAAAAGAAGGTTTAGTTACAGGAATTGGAGCTAATATGTTTAAGTTAGCTGGTTCTGTTATTATTTTTGGAGTTGTAAGTGCATATACATTTGGACTACTTAGAATGCTTATTTTTGGAGCTTAAATGACTTTTTATTATAAAAATGTATATTTAAATGAAACTGCACTTATAACAGGACCATATGAAAAAAAAGGACCTTTAGTTCATTATTTTGATAAAAGCTATGATGACTTTTATTTTGGCGCTAAAACATGGGAACAAGCAGAATCTAAAATAATTGAAGAATCGGTAGATTTGCTTCTTTTAAAAGCAAATAAAATTAAATCAGACATTGATCTACATTTTGGAAGTGATCTATTAAATCAGTTAGTTGCTAATAACTATGCTGCTTCTAGTATGAAGATACCATATATTGGTATTTATTCAGCATGTGCTAGTTCTGTAGGAGAACTTATCCTTGCTTCTAACATGATTGAAAATAAACAAATAAAAAGATGTATTTGTACGTCATCATCTCATAACAATGGAGCTGAAAAACAATACCGTTATCCAGTAGAATATGGTGGACCAAAAAGAAAAACGACAACTTTTACGGTTACTGGAGCGGCTTGTGCTTTACTATCAAGTGAAAAAAGTAATATAAGAATAGAAAGTGGAACCATTGGAATAGTGCAAGATTTAGGTGTTACTGATGTATATCATATGGGAGCTGCCATGGCTCCGGCTGCCGCAGATACTTTATATAAACATTTAAAAGATACGAAAAGAGATATTTCTTATTATGATTATATTTTAACTGGAGATTTAGGAAAATATGGCAAAGAAATATTAAAAGAATATATGAAAATGGAATATAATATTGAACTTAAAAATTATGATGACGCTGCTTGTATGATTTATGCCGATACCAAAGAAGCTTATGCTGGTGGAAGTGGGGTAGCATGTCTACCACTTGTAGGTTATGGATATATTTTATCTAAAATGAAAAAGAAAAATTTTAAAAGAGTTTTATTTATTGCAACAGGAGCGTTAATGAATCCATCGATGACAAACCAAAAATTATCTATACCAAGTATTGCTCATTTAATTAGTTTGGAGGTTACAGAATGATTTATTTAAATGCTTTCTTGTTTTGTGGATTTGTTTGTTTAATTGGACAAATGATTTTAGATAATACGAAACTTACTCCAGGGCATGTAACTACTATTTTTGTAGTTGTTGGAGCATTCTTAGATGTTTTCAATGTTTATGACAAATTTGTTTTATGGGCAGGTGGAGGAGCTTTAGTTCCAATTACTAGTTTTGGTCATATGCTTATTCATGGTGCGATGAAAGGTGTAAGTGATTATGGCTTTATGGGATTATGCGTAGGCATGTTTAATTTAACTTCTGCTGGAATTATGTCTGCAATCGTTTTTTCTTTCTTTTTCGCACTTATTTTTGAACCAAAAGATTAATTGGTTCATTTTTTCTGTTAAAAAAATTGACATATCTTCAATTATCATGTAAAATGATAGTTGTTATGGAGCAGTACTCAAGAGGCTGAAGAGGCGCCCCTGCTAAGGGTGTAGGTCGGGCAACTGGCGCGAGGGTTCAAATCCCTCCTGCT
>CACZQZ010000064.1 GCA_902783405.1 uncultured Erysipelotrichaceae bacterium | reverse complement strand
ATTTCCTATAAATGTATTTAAACCTGTTTTAATAACTACACCTTTACCTTGACCACTTATAACATTACAACCCATTAAACATATATTATTTATATCAATAGGATCAGTTGAGTTACTTTTAATATTTACATTCTTTTCTACTGCGTCACTTTCCCCTGTAAAAGCTGATTGATTAATAAATAAGTCTTTGCTTTCAAACAAATATAAATCTGCTGGTATAACACTTCCTGCACTTAAAGTGATAACGTCTCCATATACTACTTTTTCTTGTCTTATTTCTTTTTGTTTTCCTTCCCTTATAACATCAGTAAATATTCTGATTTGTTCTTTTAATTTTTCATTAAATCTATATGTAGACCAGTCCTGACTAAATCTTATAATAACACTTATTAAAGTAATACCAAGTATTATAAAAGCACCTATTTTATCATCTGTAATAAAATCTATTGCAGCAAGCAAAAATAGTATTAATACAAATTTATCTTTTAATGCTTCTAAAATAAAATACATTGGTGTTTTCTTTTTTCTATTAGTTGCGATGTTTTCTCCATATTCTTCTAATCTATTATGTATGCTTCCTTTATTTAATCCTTCTTCTGTAGTTTTAAACAAAGACATTATTTCTTCTTTACTTTTAGAAGATAATTCTTTATAATCTAAACTATTATTCATATTTTCACATCCTATAATTATTTTACCATAAAAACATAATACTTTTACTATTGAATATGACTTAATTTTAAAAAAAGACTAGATTTCTCTAATCTTTTGAATTTATTAATTCTTTTTTGCTTTAATTGCAGCTTGTGCAGCAGCTAAGCGTGCAACTGGTACTCTAAATGGTGAACAAGATACATAGTCAAGTCCTACATTATGATAAAATTCAATTGATTTTGGATCTCCACCAGTTTCTCCACAAACACCTAAATGAATATCAGGTCTTGTACTCTTTCCACCTTTAACAGCCATTTCAATAAGTTTTCCAACACCTTTTTGATCAAGTGTTTTAAATGGATCTTCTTCGTAGATTTTATTTTCATAATATGATGGTAAGAATTTACCAGCGTCATCTCTTGAAAATCCAAACGTCATTTGTGTTAAATCATTTGTACCAAATGAGAAGAATTCTGCTTCTTTTGCAATTTCATCTGCAGTAAGAGCTGCTCTTGGTATTTCAATCATAGTACCAACTTTATATGTTAGTTCTACTCCAGCATTTTTAATCTCTTCATCAGCTGTCATAACAACAATATCTTTAACAAATTTTAATTCTTTAACTTCTCCAGTAAGTGGAATCATAATTTCTGGAACTACATTCCAATCAGCATGTTTCTTTTGTGTATTGATTGCTGCTCTAATAACAGCTCTAGTTTGCATTTTAGCTATTTCTGGATAAGTTACAGCGAGTCTGCATCCTCTATGCCCCATCATTGGGTTAAATTCATGAAGTGCAGCAATATATTCTTTAATTTTTTCTACACTCTTACCTTGAGCTTTTGCTAATTTTTCAATATCAGCTTCTTCTGTAGGAACAAATTCATGTAAAGGTGGATCTAAATATCTAATCGTTACAGAAGCACCTTCTAAAGCTTCATACAACGCTTCAAAATCACTTTGTTGATAAGGTAAGATTTTATCTAATGCTTTTTCTCTTTCTTCTACAGTATCAGCACAAATCATTTCTCTAAATGCAGCAATTCTATCTTCTTCAAAGAACATATGTTCTGTTCTACATAATCCAATACCTTCAGCACCAAGTTCACGAGCTTTTCTAGCATCTGATGGTGTATCAGCGTTTGTTCTAACCTTTAATGTTCTAAATTTATCAGCCCATTCCATTACTCTACCAAATTCACCTGAAATAGTAGCATCAACAGTTGGAATAAGTCCTTCATAAATATTTCCTGTTGTTCCATCAATAGAGATAGTATCTCCTTCATGGAATGTTTTTCCTGCAAGTGTAAACTGTTTATTTGCTTCATCCATAGCGATGTCACCACAACCAGATACACAGCAAGTTCCCATACCACGAGCTACAACAGCAGCATGACTTGTCATTCCACCGCGTACGGTTAAAATTCCTTGACTAGCTTTCATTCCAGTAATATCTTCTGGTGAAGTTTCTAATCTAACAAGTACAACTTTCTTTCCTTCAGCATTCCATTTTTCAGCATCTTCTGCTGTAAATACAACTTGTCCAGCAGCAGCTCCAGGAGATGCTCCAAGTCCTTTACCTAGTGGTTTTGCTTCTTTAAGTGCGATAGCATCAAATTGTGGATGCAATAATGTATCTAAGTTTCTAGGATCGATCATTTCAACAGCTTCTTCTTCTGTTCTCATTCCTTCATCTACTAAATCACAAGCAATTTTTAAAGCTGCTTTAGCTGTTCTTTTTCCATTACGAGTTTGAAGCATATATAGTTTACCATGTTCAACAGTAAATTCCATATCTTGCATATCTCTATAATGATTTTCAAGAGTTTTACATACTTCTTTAAATTCTTCAAAAGCTTCTGGAAATTTTTCTTCCATTTCAGCAATTTTCATTGGTGTTCTAACTCCAGCTACAACATCTTCTCCTTGAGCATTGGTTAAAAATTCACCAAATAAACCTTTTTCTCCTGTTGCTGGATCTCTTGTAAATGCTACACCAGTACCACAATCGTCTCCCATATTACCAAATGCCATAGATTGAACGTTTACTGCAGTACCCCAAGAATATGGAATATCATTATCTCTTCTATAAACATTTGCTCTAGGATTATCCCAAGAACGGAATACAGCTTTAATTGCTCCCATCAATTGTTCTTTAGGATCATCTGGGAAATCTTCTCCTATTTTGTTTTTATATTCTTCTTTAAACTGTCTAGCTAATTCTTTTAAATCTTCTGCTGTAAGTTCAACATCTTGTGTTACACCTTTTTTAGCTTTCATTTCATCAATTAATTCTTCAAAGTATTTTTTTCCAACTTCCATAACAACGTCAGAATACATTTGAATAAATCTTCGATAACAATCCCAAGCCCAT
>CACZQZ010000063.1 GCA_902783405.1 uncultured Erysipelotrichaceae bacterium | reverse complement strand
TTTTCATTGTACTTATTTTCATTATTATTTTAATAAAATATGTAAATGATCATAATGAAAAAGGATTTGTTGGCTCTCTTACCAATGTCTATGTCGCAACAGGTGGAGGAAAAGAAGACTTTTTAGCAGATGAAGATGTAAAAAAAATATTAAAGAAAAAATATAAATTAAATGTTACTTTTGATACATGGAGTAATGGAAAAACGATTACCCAACCTTTGATTAGGGAAAGCGTTGGACTTGGAAATGAAGATGTTATTCGTAAAATGAATAATGGTGAAACTTTTACGATTCAATCTAGTGGTGTATCTAAGTATGATGCATTATTTACATCTGATCAAAGATTTTATGATTATTATAAGTTACAACCAAATAAAGAAGCGGGAGAATCCGACAGGTATACGGTTTTAGGCGGTGGTCTTACGCTTAATACACCAATCGTTATTTATAGTTGGAAACAAATTGTCGATGCTTTGGTAAATGAAAACATTGTAAAAGAAACAGATGGCGTATATTATATTACAGATATGAGTAAATTAATTAATTATATTTTACAAGGAAAAAAATGGTCTGATATAGGACTTACTGGATTATATGGAAATATTAATATTGCTTCAACAGATCCAGTATCTTCATCTCCTGGAGCCACTTATTATGGATTATTACTTTCTATTTTAAGTGAAAGCCAAGTTACAGAAGAAAATATAACGAATAATTTACCAAAATTAAAAGAGTTTTATATTAAATCTGGATATATGAATAATACACCTGCAGATTTATTTGAAAGGTATTTAAAAACAGGTATGGGAGCAGAACCAATGATTGTAGACTATGAAAAAAGTATGATTGATTTTGCTAATTCTAATCCAAATGCATTTAATCAAGTAAAGGATGATATTCGTGTTTTATATCCAACACCAACAATTTGGAATTCTCACTGTTTTGCGATATTTAGTGAAAATGGTCAAAAACTATATGATGCTTTAAATGATCCAGAAATAGGTCAAATTGCATGGGAGAAATATGGATTTAGAACCGGTGTAACTGGAGGAACTTATGATGTATCAAATATTGGTATAGGTGTTCCACAAAGTATCACTAGTACAGTATCTAGTTTAAAGATGAATACTTATAATGAATTAATTGAATATTTAAAGAATAATTAAAAAATAATTGTCAAAAAAATAAAAAGTATGATATAATCAAAGTAAGAAAAATAGGAGTGTTTATTTCAAAAAGAAATAACGGAATCAACCGATAAATGATAAGTTTGAAGAGCAAATGTGATAAAAAGATAGACTAAGAGTCACGTTTGCAAATAGCAAACGGGGGGGGGTTAAACCGCCCTTTTTTGTTTCAAAAAAGGTAGAAAGGAAATTAAAAATGAAAGAAAAAGGAAAAAGTATAAAAGTATATTTGTTAGGAATGCTTATAGTGGGGATAGGTATGGGCTTAACAACAGTAATTGCAGATACCATAATTAATAGCACGAATGTATCTTATAAAACAAGTACGGTAAAAGCAGCGTTAGATGATTTATATGGACTTACTGCAGATGATGTATGGCAAAAGATATATCCAGTAGGAAGTATTTATATATCAGCAGTAAGTACTAGCCCAGCAACACTATTTGGAGGAACATGGGTGGAATTTGGAAAAGGAAGAACCATAGTAGGAGTAGATACAAGTGATACTTCATTTAATACAGTAGAGAAAACAGATGGATCTAAAACCCACACTATAGCAGTAGGAAACTTACCATCCCATGCTCATACATATACACCATCAGGCACAATAGGAAATACAGGTGGCGGTGGAGCTCATAGTCATTCTGTATCAAATACATCTACGAGTAGAACCTCTGGTGGTGGAGGTGGACATACTCATAAATTGTACAGAGCATGGAACAATTATGAATTAGGTTATGCTGGTGGATCGCAAATTGGTGAAGCAATATCATACACAACTGGAGCTAAAATTTATCCGGGAACTTTTACTACTAGTAATCCTGGTAATCACACTCATTCGTATACAGATTATTATGCCAATACTACCAGTGGTAACCATACTTTGACAGTAGCGCAAATGCCAAGCCATAACCATACCTTTACAGGTACAGCATCCTCTACAACAGGATGTACAGATTGCAGTGGAACAGCTCTAAATACACAAGATCCATATATCACAGTATATATGTGGAAAAGAACTGCTTAAAGCGTATTAATAATTAATGAGAGAAGATTCTTATTTGAATCTTTTT
>CACZQZ010000062.1 GCA_902783405.1 uncultured Erysipelotrichaceae bacterium | reverse complement strand
CAAATCTTTCCCACGTTCCTCCAAATAATGTTGCTGGACTTGTTGGTGATACTGATGTATAGATGCTTCCTATTGGATATATCTTTTGCCATATATCATCTGCAGTGAGTCCATATAAGTCATCTAATGCTGCTTTTACTGTTGTCGTCTTATACGATACATTTGTACTATTAATAATCGTATCTGCCACTACTGAACTAACACCTATTGCCGTTCCCGTAATCAGCATTCCTAGCAAATATATTTTTATACTTCTCCTTTTTTCTTTCATTTTTTTCATTTCCTTTCTACCTTTTTTTGAAACAAAAAAAGGGCGGTTTAACCCCCCCCCGTTTGCTATTTGCAAACGTGACTCTTAGTCTATCTTTCAATCACATTTGCTTTTCAAACTTTTCTTTTATCGGTTGATTCCGTTATTTCTTTTTGAAATAAATACCTCTATTTTTCTTACACTTTAATTATAGCACATTTAAAAACTTTTTAACAACTATTTTTAATTGTTTTCTTAAATCAATTATTTATCATATCATTATATTTTTAAATATTTTCTAACTGCTCTCCAACTTCCAAACATACCAACAACAATTCCTATTGCTACAAGTAATCCAGATACATAATAAATAAATGGTTGTGGTTCAATTAACTTAATAAATGGAGAAAATAATTGTCCATTAAAGTTTTCATAAATCGTTACATATCCATAGATAGTTACAACTACAGGAATAATAGAACCTAAAATTCCTAAAAATAAACCTTCAAAAATAAATGGAATTTTAATATTTAAGTTGGATGCTCCAACAAGTCTCATGATTTCGATTTCTCTTTTTCTTGAAAAAATCGTAATTTTTATTGTATTAGCAATTAAGAAAGCAGTTACAATAATTAATGCAACAACAACGCCAATACTAATATTCTTAACAATTTCAAAAACAGAAATTAATTGTTCTACCATACCTTGTCCATATTTTACTAAAGAAACATTTTCTATTTTTGAAATAGCATCAGCAGTTTTCTCTATTTGTTTGATATCATCAACTTTTACTCTAAATGTATCTTGGATTGGACTATCTTCTGCTTTCCACTGCTCCATAATACTTTTGAAAGTTTCAGAATCTTCCATCATACTATTGGATATTTCTTCTTTTGATTCAAACGTATAAGAATCTACATTATCCATACTTCTAATCTCTTGTTCTACTTTATCTTTTTCTTCTTCTGTAATATTTAATTTTAAGAATGTAACAATGGTAACATCTTTTTCAATTAACCTTGCAAAATTATTGACATTTGTAGTAAGTAAAATAGAAATTGCAACAACAACTAAAGTGATTGTGATACATGAAATAGATGCTAAAGAAAGTGAAAAATTACGAAAAACACTTTTAAAAGAATCTCTAACATTTCTAAAAAATATTCTAATTAACTTCATGTGTATACGTTCCTTTCTCATAATCTTTTACAACTCTACCTGCATCTAACAAAATAACTCTTTTTTTCATTTTATTTACAATTTCCGTATCATGTGTAACCATAATAATCGTTGTTCCAAGTTTATTAATTTCTTCTAGTACATCCATAATTTCGAAACTAGTATTTTCATCCAGATTTCCTGTAGGTTCATCACAAATAAGTAATTTTGGGCCATTTACAATAGCACGTGCTATCGCAACTCTTTGTTGTTCTCCACCAGATAATTGTGTTGGATATGTTTTCGCTTTATGTTTAAGGCCAACTAAATCTAGTACTTTTAAAACTTTTTCATGAATTTCATCTTTTGGTATACCAAAAATTTCTAAAGCAAAAGCTACATTTTCATAAACAGTATTTTTATATAATAATTTAAAGTCTTGGAAAACGACTCCTAATTTTCTTCTTAAAATGTATACTTTTCTATTTCTTAGTTTTGCAACATCAATTCCACCAACTTTAATAGATCCACTAGTTGGTTTTTCTTCTCTATAAAGCATTTTAATTAATGTAGATTTTCCACATCCTGTAGAACCAATGACGAAAACAAATTCTCCTTTATTTATCTCTAAATTTAAATCATGTATTGCAACAACACCATTTTTGTATTGTTTTTTGACATGTTTCATTTCAATTAAACTCATACAATACCTCCTTATTCTCCGCCAGATACTTCATAGGCATCTGTTACGACAAAAAACGCATTTGGATCAATTTCCTTAATTGCTTCTTTTGCAAAAAAATATTCTTTTGTTGGTAAGATACACATAATCATTTTTTGATGATTTCCAGTATATCCTCCTCTTACATCAAAAACCGTTACGCCATGAGCCAAATGTCTTTGAAAGAATCCTTTTACTGCTGTTTCATGTTCTGTAATAATATAAAAGGCTTTTGACTGACTAATACCTATAATAACTTTATCCGTTATCATACTAATTAAATAAAGGGATACAAAGGAATAAACCATAGGAACTATACCAAAAACAAAACCAGATGATAAAATAATAAGTCCATCTGTAAAAAGCATTGCTGTTCCTACGGATATTTTTCCATATTTTGATACAATTTGATTTAAAATATCTGTTCCACCAGTTGTAAATCCTGCCTTAAAAATGAGGCCTGCTCCAAAACCATTAATAATAGCTCCCAGAGCAATCATAAGAATGGTTTCCATTCCATTTAAATCCATAATTGGAATTAAAGGTTCCGTTAATTTTACTACTATTGGATAGAGTAATGAACCTAAAATAGAATTATTTGTCTTTTCTTTGCCTAGTAAAATCCAACTAAAAAACAATAAGATAATGGATCCAATTAAAATGACTAAAGAACGGTCAATACCAAAAATATGGTTAAGCATTAAACTGATTCCACCAACTCCATAAACTGTTTCATTCTTTATAAAAAATATATTAAAAGATATTGCACAAAGGAAAAGACCAGCAAAAAACTCTATATATCTAGTTAAAAGATCTTTACTGTAAATTTTTTTAATAATATCTTCTTCTTTGATTTTTTCTCTTATTTTACTTTTAAATAACATTTATACCACCCTCTTTAGCTCTTCATAAATAAACTTATCAATGTCACCATCTAACACTTTATCAACATTACTTGTTTCGTAATTTGTCCGGTGATCTTTTACCATTTTATATGGTTGCATAACATAACTTCTAATTTGTGAGCCAAAATTAATTTCTGTATGATTACCCTTAATTTTATCTAATTCTTCTTTTCTTTTTTCTTCTTCAAGTGCATATAATTTACTTTTTAAAACTCTTAAAGCTGTTTCTTTATTTTTTATTTGACTTCTTTCATTTTGACAAGTAACTACTATTTTAGTAGGAAGATGCGTAATTCTAACAGCACTATCAGTCGTATTAACTCCTTGTCCACCATTACCACTACTTCTATATACATCAATTTTTAAGTCTTTTTCATTAATTTCAATTTCAATATCGGATTCAAAGATTGGAGAAACTTCTAAAGCAGCAAAAGAAGTGTGTCTTCTTTTTCCAGAATCAAATGGAGATATTCGAACTAATCGATGTACACCTTTTTCACATTTCAAGTATCCATAACTATTAAGACCTCTGACAATAAAAGATACGGATTTTATTCCTGCTTCTTCTCCTTTTTGTTCATCAATTACTTCTATTTTATATCCTTTTTTTTCACACCATCTTGTATACATTCGATATAACATCAAGGCCCAATCTTGACTTTCTGTGCCACCAGCTCCAGGATGAATATCAACTATAGCATCTTCTCTATCATAATCTTTTGATAATAATAATTCTATGGTTGCTTCTTCTAATTCTTTTGTTATAACTGGTAAATCTTCTTCTAATAAAAGAGCTATTTCTTCTTCTGGTCCACCTTTTAAAAGTTCTAACATATCTAAATTTTCATCAATTTTATTTTTAATATCAATAATCTTTTTTTGTTTATTTTTTAATAAATTTAACTCTTCTACTATTTTAGTACTATTTTTTTTATCATCCCAGAAATGTTCATCTTTCATTTCTTTTTCTAGGGAAGATATTTTTTCTTCTATCTTTTCTTCTTCAAAGTAACCTCCATAAATTACTTACTTCTTCTTTTTTTTCTTTATATTCTCTTAAAAGCTCTACATATTCCATTTAGCATTCTCCTAGTCTTACAGTATTATATCATGTTTTAGAAAAGATTTCTATTCTTTTCACTAATTTCTCACTTTTTACCAATAAAAAAAGATTAAATAGAATCTATGTTAATCTTTGTTTTCTTTTCTCCATTATGAAAAGATGCAGCATTCACTATGGTACGAATAGATGAAATCATTTTTCCACCTTTTCCAATCATCATACCAATGTCATCGTTACTAACTAAAACTTCGATAACCATTTCGTCATCAGTTTCGAACCCTTTTACAGATACAGACTCAGGGTCATGTGCTAACTCTTTAATTAGATATTCCGTAAGTTCTACAGATTTCATTATTTATTTCCTTTTGATTCATGGAATTTTTTCATAATTCCTTTGTTACTTAATAAAGATCTTACAGTATCTGTTGGAAGAGCTCCTTTACTAAGCCAATCTAAAACTGATTCTTCTTTGAAATTTACTTCTCCATTTAATGGATTATAAGTTCCAACTTGATCAATTACTTTACCATCTCTTGGTGCTCTTGAATCAGCAACAACAACACGGTAAAAAGGTTTTTTCTTTGATCCCATACGTTTTAATCTTAATTTAACTGCCATAGGTATCCCTCCGTTCTACACATAATACTACCATAACATTTTTTCTGTGTCAATGTTTTTTTGTTAACAGTTATACTTTTGTTTAATATTTGTAATATTCTTCAAAGATTTACAAAATCAAACAAATTAGTAAAAGAAAAATTAGAAATAAATTCTAATTTAAGCTGTTCTTTTCCACATATAAACTGTAATGTAAGGATCTTGAGTATTAAGTGCTGTTCCACTTCCT
>CACZQZ010000061.1 GCA_902783405.1 uncultured Erysipelotrichaceae bacterium | reverse complement strand
CGTATCATATATGGAACTAAATCATATTTGTTCTGACTTAACAATTTACTTATCTCTTTATCCCTCATACAGTATAATACATTAGCATAAAATAATCTCATCTCTGATGGATTAAAATCAACTTTTGTTTTTTGATTTTTATCTTTTTTCCTTATTAAAGAAAAACTAGTACGAGCTATTAAAGGTTCATTTACATAAATATTTAAATATTTATATTCATGATTACTTACATATCTTATTTTAAAATCTACATTGGTATTTGGAATACATCCTCGTTCATAAATATATTGTTTTAATTCTTCTTCACTTTTATGTATTGAAGTTACGGCATCTATCTCAAACAAATCATTCTTCTCTTTCGTTTGATTTGTTTTTTGATTTCTCAGTTTAATAACATACCATTTATCTGATGTTCGGTCTTTTGCAACTAATTCATATCTTGCCATAGTACCACCCACTTTCATTATATAACAAGAGAAAAAAAAAAGAAAGATTTTCTTTTTAAACAGAATTATACTCATAATCTTAAAATTTTATTTTTTACATACAAACAAAATATGATAATTATATTTTTTAGTTTTATGAACAAATTTGTTTTATCTTTACTTTTTCATTTTCAATGAATTGACCTACTTCTAATTCATAATTTTCAATACTTTTTTGATTTAAAATATCTTTTATATCATCAAAAGACAAGTTTTTTAAATCATGAAAACCTTTTAATATAAATAATAAAATGCAAATATATTTATCGTTAGCCATTTTTCTAATAAGGTTAGCTAATTTTTCGTTATTTTGTAATAAATCTATCATATAAGGATCGAGAGAATATTCTTTTATATAATCCATTTTTTCAATTTTTAATTTTTTTTGTTTTATAATTGTATCCTCTAAATCAGATTTAAAACTTTCAAATTGATTGTTTTCAAAAAGACTTATATATTGATATACTCGATTTCTTGGTATATCACTAATCAAATCAAACCATCCTTTTTCTTCTAATTTTTTTTTGATTTTTTCTAAATCTTTATTCATTTCTTTCTTTTTCATTTCTTTTTCCTGATACTGACTATATAATTTCTCTAAATTCGTTAATTTTAATAGCAGTATCTTTATTTTTTTTTGATAAAATTTCTTTTCAATAACATTCATTTTTTCATATTTTTCACATTCTCTTTTTATGTTTTCATATTCTTTCATATTAAAATAAATTTCGGGCAAATTATTTATATCATGACGAATATTGTAATACTTTTGAACGTCCGTATAATTTTCTTCTAAGAAATTAATAATTTGAAGAGTTAAAAATACATCTTTTGAAGTATCATCAAATTCATTAAAAATTGTAAAATAATCCTTAATAATTTTGATATTTTCTTCATTTTGTAAAATTTTACATAATCTCATTAAAACAGGATAATTCAAGGTAAATTGTTCATTATATTGATATGAAATAATATTTTTTTTATCTAAAGGTGATACAACTAATTTTTCATCAAAAAAACTTTGATTTCGTGTTTTTTCTTTTAACCACCTTAATAAACGATTATATAATCTTTTTTCAGTTGTTTTCAAATATTGTAATTTATTATCTTGATTTTTCTCTTCATGTTTGCTTAAACTGCTTTCATAAGCTTTAATGTTGATTTCAAGAATCCATAAATTTATACCATTATTTAATACTTTTTTTTGTTCATCAGTCAAATCTTTATCTTGATAAATTTTTCTTATATTTTCTAAGTCTTGCAACAATTCCTTATCAATCATTTTAATCCCCTCTTTTTAGTTGCATTCTTATTTTAATAAATTTAATAAAATAATACAATAGAAAATTTAAAAATTTTTTAATTTTTTTAATCCACTTAAAAAGCATCTTTTTTTAGATGCTTTACATTCTATCTATTTGTATAATACTGTTTTCCAAGTTCAACTAATCGTTTGGTCATTTCTCCACCAACAGTACCATTTAATCTAGAAGTAGTTTCTGCTCCTAATGTAATTCCAAGTTCTCTAGAAATTTCATATTTTAAATTTTCAATAGCTTGCCTACTTCCTGGTACAACTAATTTATTTTTACTCATACTTCACTCTCCTTACTTCTATAATAAAAAAAGACAGTGGTAATCTGCCTGATTTTATTTATTTTGCTTGATAAGATCTACTTCCTAATTGTTGTTCACCCATTTGAACTAATCTTTTAGTGATTTCTCCACCAACAGATCCATTAGCTCTTGAAGTAGCGTCAGGTCCCATAGTTACACCAAGTTCGTTAGCGATTTCATATTTCATTTGTTCAATAGCTTGTTTACTTCCTGGTACAACAAATTTGTTATTTTTGTTATTCATTGTTTTCACCTCCTGTACACTAATAGAATGTGTACAAAAGATAATTTCATACATTTTTTTTACTGGTAATTTTTGGTTATTTATAAGTATTCGTTATAATTATTGTTTTCTAGTTTTGTTATAACTTCTATGTTATTAATACACTCATCAATTAATGGCTCAAAATCAATCATTTTTTCATACTCTTTTGCTTTTTCTAAATTAGGATGTATAACCGGATGTTTTGGTACAAAAATAGTACAACAATCTTCAAATGGTAAAATACTTGTTTCATATGTATTTATTTTATTTGCTAAAGCAATAATTTCTAATTTATCCATACAAGCAACAGGTCTAATGACTGGTATATGAACAGTCTCACTAATAACAGCTATACTATCTAGTGTCTGACTAGCAACTTGCCCAATACTTTCACCATTAATTAGTATTTTACATTTTATTTTTTTTGCATATTTTTCAGCTATTCGATACATCATTCTTCTCATTATGGTTATCATATAATCATGAGGAACATTTTTATAAATTTCTTCTTGCAATTTGGTAAAAGGTACAACATGTACTTTAAAATTTCCAGAATACTCATTTAAAATAGATGCTAAAGTAATCACTTTATTTTTAGCTTCTAAACTAGTATGTGGAGGAGATTCAAAATAAATTCCTTCTACAGTAATTCCTCTTTTTAAAGCTAAATAACCTGCGACGGGAGAATCAATTCCACCAGAAAGCATAAGTAAACCTTTCCCTTGAACTCCAACTGGATATCCACCAATTCCTTCTATTTCGTTGGTATAAATAAAAGTCCCTTCTTTTCTTATTTCAATATGAATAGGAAGTTCTGGTTCATGTACATCTACTTTTCTATCAAAGTTTTTTAAAATAAAGGTAGCTATAATTGTATTAAATTCCATACTAGGTATTTCAAAGGATTTATCAGCTCTTTTTGTAATAACTTTAAAAGTTTTTGCATCGGATACATTTAAAATCATAGATACTACATTTTGTATTTCATCAATATTAGTATTTACCTTATAGCATAAAACAATACCATGTAATCCAAAAACTTTTGTCAATTTTTTGGCAATGTTATCTAAGTTTTCTCCTTCAATATACATGCGTACTCGGTCACTTATAATTTTTACATTTTCATCTTTCAAAATATTTCTAATATTCTGTTCTAACATTTTTACAAAAATTTTTCGATTTGCTTTTTTAGTTGTTAATTCACCATATTTAATTAAAATTATTTTTTCCATAAAAACGCTCCTTTAAAACTTTTAACATTATAACGTAATTAAAGTAAAAAGTCCATAAATTGGACTTATTTTTATAAATATTCAATATTCGATATTTCAGTTTCTTCTTTTTTCTCATCCTCTTTTAAAATGAAATCGACTGTTCTTGCTTCTTTATTTGCATCTTTAACTATAATAGTTACAACATCACCCAAACGAAATCTTCGTTTATGACGAACTCCAACTAAAGCATAAGCATCTTCATCAAAAATATAGTGATCATCTGTTAAATCGTCTACTCTAACAAGTCCTTCTACTAAATTAGGAAGTTCTACAAAGAAACCAAAAGTAGTTACCGTATTAATCATACCTGTATACTCTTCTCCAATATGTTTCATCATGAATTCAGCTTTTTTCATATCATCTACTTCTCGTTCACAATCTACAGCTTCTCTTTCTTTCATAGAAGAATGGTCAGCAATTAGTTTAAGCCTTCCTTCATAATAACGAATAGTATCTGGATCTAATTTTTTCTCGAACAAATATTTTCTAAGCATACGATGTACCGTTGTGTCTGGATATCTTCTAATAGGTGACGTAAAATGAGTATAACACTTACTAGCTATTCCAAAGTGACCAATGTTTGTTGTATCATAAACAGCTTTTTGCATGGATCTAAGAAGTAAACTAGATAAGATATGAAACTCACGTTTACCTTTTAGTTCTTCTAATAGTTTTTGCATCAATTTTGGTGTTATTCCCTTTGCTTTTACATTTACTTTATATCCTAATGTTTTAACAAAATTGATAAAATCACTGATTTTTTCTTCACTAGGTTCACCATGCACACGATAAACAAAAGGAAGTTCCATAAAATAAATATGACTTGCGACTGTTTCATTAGCCGCAATCATAAAGTCTTCAATTAATTTTTCTCCTGTTTTTCTCTCTCTTAATTTAACATCAATGGCTTCTCCTTTGTCGTTTACAATAATCTTAGCTTCTTCTATTTCAAAATCAATATTTCCTCTTTCTTGTTTATTTTTTCTAAGAATTGATGATAATTCCTCCATCATTTTTAGTGATTGTACAAATGGTTCATATCCTTCTGGAATAATATTCTCTTCTAATACTTGATTGACACAAGTATAAGTCATTTTCTTTTTAGAATTAATAACACTTTCAAAAATATCATAATTTACTATATTCCCTTTATCATCTATTTCCATCACGCAAGACATAGCAAGTCTATCTACACCCTCATTTAAAGAACATATTCCATTGGATAATTTATGTGGTAGCATAGGAATAACACGATCTGCTAAATAAACAGAAGTTCCTCTTTCAAAAGCTTCATCATCTAATTTTGAATTTTCTTTGACATAATATGAAACATCAGCAATATGAACACCTAATTCATAGTTCCCATTATCTAATTTTTTTATCGATATAGCATCATCGATATCTTTTGTATCTGCGCCATCAATCGTAAAAATAAGATCATCTCGTAAATCTTTACGTCCTTCATACTCATTAGGTAAAACTTCATTTGGTATTTTATTAGTTTCTTCCATAACGTCATCACTAAAAATATCATTAATATCATGTTCATAAGCAATAGATAAAATATCTACTCCAGGATCATTTTTATGTCCTAATATTTTTATGATTCTACCTAAGTAATGATTGTCTTTTAATTTTTTAGTAACCTTAACTAAAACTTTATGTCCATCCATAGCACCTAAGGTATATTCTTTTTCAATTTCTAAATCGATTTTTACTTTTTCATCATCTAAGTGAATTTTAGGAGTATTTCCATCATAATAGAATTCTCCAACCATATTTTTAAATTTACGGTCAACGATTTTTATAATTCTTCCTTCTAGAGGCTTCCCTTTAGGAGATATAATTTCCACAATTACTCTATCTTTATGAATGGCGTGACCAATATGTTCCTCACTGATATAAATATCTTCGTCTGTATCAACATCAACAAATCCAAAACCTTTTTTATTAACTAAAAGTGTTCCTATTTTTAAATGACAATTTTGAAATAACATATAATTATCATGTTTAGTATGATATATTTCAAGAGAATCTTCTAAATCATTTAAAGTCTTTAAAAGTTCTGTAAAGTCTTTTGTTTCTTTTAAACCCATTCTGTCAAAAATTTCTTGCACAGAAAATCCTCTTTTTTCTTGTTTTAATATTTCTAATATTTTTTCTTTCATACTGTCCCTCTATTCTATTTAATATTATATAAAATTTAGAAAAGAAAAGCAATTTTAAAACCAAAATTGTGTTAATAAAAAATTCTAATTTTAGTTAGAATCTTTTATATACTTTATACTTACTCATAGAATCATAAATATCTGAAACTATTTCTGGTCTTATATTATTTATATTCTCTGATTGAATTTTTAAAAGTAAATAATCTCCTTCTATAAAAGGTTCATTTATGATATCTATAAAAGGATAATGATATACTAATCTTCTAAAAATTCTAAGTAATTCTTCTGTTTTAGCTCTACTAATAAAATCTTCTTTTTCAACCATATGCTTATAAACTTCTTTTTCATAATTATAATTATCAAGTTCCCAATCAGCAATATCCATTCCATAAATATTTTTCCAATTATGGTCAAATGATTTTTTAATATCTTCTGCCAATATTTCATGATATTCATAGGAAAGAGTATGCATACAAGGAACTTTTATCTTAGTAATGCCTTCTTTTATCAACATATTAATAAAAATAATTAATGATAATAACGATCCAGGATAAATGTCTGATATGTTTTCTGGATAATAATCAAGTTTGTTATTTTTATAATCTAAATATTCTTCTGTTTCTTCTTTTATAACATCCTTATTTAATTTAAAAAGTAATCTATCTACTTTTTTTAAATGATTAAAACCGGTTTTGTTTTGAATAGCTCCAATCATACATATCTTTTCTTTTCCAGTATCTTTAATATCATAGCGAATTAATGGTAACGTATGAAATTTATCTTGATTACATAATCTGATCTGCATTTCATAGTTACATTCATCCCATGAGGCACTATCTTTTTTTTCTGCTGTTATAAAATAATCTTTATATTGTCCAATAGGCGTTTCTAGTTTGTATTTTTCAAAAGTCTTATCTTTTAAAAAATCTACTTGTTCTTTTAAAAATTTTTCTACATCTTGTAAATCACTTGGAGTCATACGAAGCCAAATTCTGAGTAATAAATGTTGCCTCTGTAAATATTCTGGTGCAAATGAATAAAATAACTTATTTTTAAATGTTTCATTACAAAAATCTGTTAAATAAGTAAAAAATTTATGATAATTTTTTACATCAATTTGATATTTTGCATTCTCTTTATATACATCTAATAAATCTATTAAATTTGGATTTTCTAAAACGCGTGAAATATAAGATAATGCTTCTTTAGAAAAAGAAAAAAATATTTTAGGAAGTTCTTTTTCTCCATTAATTTCATCTAATACTTGTGCTACAAAAAGATTTATCACATCTGAAACAGAATAGTCCATAAAATCACCTAGCCTTATTATACAGAAATAATTTTTTTAATCAAATTTTTGTTTCTTTCTTGAAAAAAAAAGCTATACTCTCATTTCACTTAATAAATTTCTTATATTTTTTTTATAAATGTTTTTATTTTTTTATTCAAACAATCATTAACTCCTTCAAGCGCTAATTTTTCAGAAGTAATTAACTTAGAATTATAATTTTCCACCATACTTGGCATAATAAGATTAATTTGATTTGAATATTTATCTAATAACTTTTCTTGATAAAACATAGCATCATCCGCATAATACATAGCTTTTACATCATAATTATGATAAAAATAATCAATTTCTTCATCAATTTGATGTAATTTATCTAACGGTCTTTCTTCAAATATATATTTATCATCCTTAAAATGATAAATTCCATCTTTACATATTTGATTTTTTAAAATAATTTTACTATTTATTAAATATAATGAAAATTCCCTCAAAAAAAATTGTAAAACTTCTCTTCTTTCCAATGTTATAAACTCAAAAAAAACATTATCAGCATGCTCAAATATTCTAATCTTTTCTAAATATAAAATTAACTTTTTAGTTTCTAAATCTCTAATATACATGTTTTCGTTTGCAAAAAAAGTTCCATAAAGATCTGTTATAAAAACAATAATTTTCTGCATGTTATTCCTCTCTTTGTAATAAAAAAGAGTATAGATTTACTACACTCATTCTTAAATTTACTTTATTATAACATACTTTTTTTAAAATACAACTAATTTTTTGCTATTTCAAATAAAACATATGTCGAATATATAAACATAGATATCATAAACATAATAAAACAAAGTAATACAGCTATAGAATTATTGATAAGACAAAAATCATAAAAGCCATGTAAAAGTATTGGACAAATAATACTTAAAATTAAATATTTTCCTTTTTGTTCTTTTTTATATAGTAATAGAAAATAACCCATAAATGTTCCATAACATAGATGCGCTGGAACGGCAAATATAGACCTTAAAATAGCCACCATATATCCACCATTCATTGCATAAAAAATATTTTCGAATAATGCAAATCCTAAAGAAATCATGCAAGCATAAAGAATGATATCATAATTTTCATCAAATTCTTTGCTTTTATAACCAATTAAATAAGTTCCAATCCATTTTAATATTTCTTCAATAAACGCCACATATAAAAAATTATATAATAACTTCATTAATAATGTATTATGATGAAGATATTGAATAGGATCAAAATATAAATTGAATAATCCTACTAATAAACAAGTAAATATTCCTCCTAAAAATAATTCTAATAACAATAAAAGTGGTTCTTTATGATGATCTAAAGAATAAACAAAAAGACATAAAAATATTTCTGGAATAAGGGCCAACAAAAATAAAATCATCTATAATACTCCTCATATCCATACGGATTATCATTATTAATTATTTCATAAGATTTATATGTTTCTATTAGTGAATGAAGAAAAAATGAAATTATTAAAGCAATAATTATTGATAAAATAGTTGTTCCACCTTTTCTCTTACAAAAATCTACTTGATTATTCTTATCTAATTTATTTACTTGTTTTAAATCATCTTCCATTTTTTTTTGATATAAAAAATTAAATTCTAAAGCAAAATAAAAGGCTAAAACAATATAAAATAAAAATGAAATCCAATTACTCGTAAATATACCAACGAAAAAATTTAATAATAACCATATAATTCCATACAAATACATTTTTCTATATAATAAATAATATGGTCCAAATAAAAATGCACAAATATTTATTTTATCTTTACAAAAATTTTCTTTGTTTGTATTGAGGTAAATTTGTTCTAAATCAGGTTTTGCTTTTTCTTTCTCATCTTTATGAATATTGTTAGAATAAACTACATTTTTTTCTTTTAAAACAATCATTTTTCCACAATATTTACAAAAATGTTCATTTTCATTTAATTTTTTTCCACAATTTGTACAAAACATGATTATCACCTCTAATAACAGTATATCATCAAAAAGATTTCTTCATCCAATGTTTTTAATTTTTTTGTATTAAAAAGTGTCATGCATTTGTAAAGGAATAGTATTGATTTTGAATATAATAATTGTGAAAAACTGAAAATAGATTATAATAAATGGAATATAATCAAGATAAACATCTATTTTCATGTATAGCAATAAGTTAAAAAAATGAAAAAAAATTGAACCAAAGTTCAATCCAGTCTTTAATGGTGCAAGGAAGGAGACTTGAACTCCCACGGACTAATGTCCACTACCCCCTCAAAGTAGCGCGTCTACCATTCCGCCATCCTTGCAAAATATTAGTACCTAAAAGGTACCTATAAAAATAAAAACCCAGGAATTCCCTAGGATAAATTCAATATGGTGGAGAATAAGGGATTCGAAACTAGGAAATTTTTGATATTTGTTATATTATATAGTGTAATCACATT
>CACZQZ010000060.1 GCA_902783405.1 uncultured Erysipelotrichaceae bacterium | reverse complement strand
GTATCTAATGGAAAAGTATACAGTCATATTAAGGAATTTTTAAATTTTTTAAATCCTTCAAATGATAAAAAAATATACTTACATGCTATCTTAGATTTTCCTTTTGTAGATGACTATAGGGAAATAGGTAAAATTTTATCCAGATTAAATTACGATTTAGATGATAAAGCTATTTTAAAAATAGTTTTGGGGAAACATGTCCTTGAAAACAAAACAGAAGGTAGTAGTAAGGATTTAGTTCGAATGCTTTATAAAAAATTTGGAGAACAATGGAGAGAAATTGATAAAAAAATGGCGGTTTTAGAGAAAACAAAAATTTCTCCAAAAGATGTAAAACCTTTTTGTACCGACACTAATTTTGAATTAAATGATGAAGACACTATTTTATTTTTTAACTATGATCAATTAAAACTAAATGATTTTATGAATGAAGTATGTAATCCAAATCAATTCATGAATGCAGGAAAAGAAATTCATCATTTAAATTTTCAATCTTTATTTCCTTCTATGAATGGAATCCCTTCCATTTATCAAAAGAATAACTTTGATAAAAGTTTTGCTTTAAATTTAGAAAAGGTTCAAAAAAAAGCTCTTATCGTTACAGAGAAAGAACGTGTAAATTCAATTAATTTTTATTTGAATGGTTATGAAAATAGGGTTAGTCCATGTATACGTTATATGACTGCAGATACACCTACTTTACTTAGAGAAGATATTGTTAAACAATTACTTTCAAATAATGAAGATATCATCATGTTAAATTATTTTGTAGATGATACAGATAAAACAGAAGAACTAAAAGAAAAACTTAGACAAGTAGATACTATTTTACCTGTTTTAAAACAAATATGTGAAGAAAATCAGTATTCTTTATGGATTACCTCTTTATATGGAATGAAAAAAGAAATGCTTTCTAATACAAATGAAAAAGTACTTGTTGATTTTAGTGAAAAAGTTCCTTTACTTTTCTATGATGATAACTATTTAAAAAAATCAAATAAGCTTTTAAAAGGAAATTTATATGATTTGCATTTAACACTTATAAAAATGATTCATCCAGAAAGTAATATTATTTCTTTAATTAGTAAAAAAGGTATGTTTGGATAGGATGTTTGTTTCTCACAAAAAAGAATGGAGTATAATATGAAGAAAAAATTTAAAACCATAATTTTAATTTCTGTTATAATAATTATCCTTGGTGGAATAGCTTTTTATTTTATTCGTGAGGTCTATCCTAAAAATGTTTTAGAAAAAGAAGTTGAAGTAATGTCTCATTTGGATTTAACTGTAGATAACGTTGATATGAATATCAAATCTAGTGGTAAATATGCTGCTATTGAAAAGTCTATGAAAAATTATTTAAATGATTATAGTACTCATTTAAAAAAGATTTTAGCCATTATGAATGATGATGAGTATGTAAATGTACTATCTATGGATAATTATAAAAAAGATGGAAAAGAATTTAAGAAAACCAAAGAATATCTTCAAAAAACAAAAGAAGAAGCAAATACTTCTTTTACAAAACTAATTGATATGACAAGTGAAAATGCTATGATGGAATATATAGATACAACACTTGGAGAAAAATACATTCATTTATATCAAAATTATATGTATGATGATTCCATAAAAAAAGGATTAGAAGATTCTAAGACATCTTTAGAAGAAAGCAAAAAAATATTAGATAATACTTTAGATGTATATGAAAAAGTCATTGATTTTTTGATTAAAAACAAAAATGAATGGAAGATAGAAAGTGACAGTATTATTTTTAATACAAGTGATTTATTAAATAAATATAATGAACTTATAAAAAAATTATAAAAAAAATCGATAAACTATCGATTTTCTTTTAGTATGTGATAAACTTCTTCTATAGAAAGTTTTTTCTCATTTTCATATTTAGGAATTAAATGCATATGAAAGTGTTTTATTTCTTGTGCGCATCCATTATTTTGACAGATACTATAACCATCCATATGAAGTTTATCTTTATATTCTAAAGCAAGTTTTTTGGTTATTTCAACAATATGAAAATATGTATCATTGTCAATATCTTCAATATTTAAGTAATGCTTTTTAGGAATAATTAACGTATGACCAGTGCCAAAAGGGTTAATATCTAAAAAGGCATATACAATATCATCTTCATATACTTTATAAGATGGTACCTCTCCATTTATAATTTTGCAAAATAAACAATCCATTTTTATCATCTCCTATATCATTATAAATTGAATTAAACTATTTGTAAAGGTAAAAATTTATTGTTTATTTAGCATATTGTAGTACTGTGATTAAAGAAAAAAATTATGCTTTTTATGTTTTTATGATAGAACTTATGTTATAATAAAAAAGAATACATAGTTGGGAGTTATAAATATGCTAGATATTATGCCAAAAATAAATGATCAAATGATAGGATTATATGCGATAAAAAAATATATCACAAAATATAGAAAATTAGAAATTGAACTTACAAAAGGAGATTATGGGAAGTTTGATTTAGAAGATATAATAACTAGATTTATGGATGTTTTGCCAAATTTGAAAGAAATAACTATTAGGCCACGTGGAAATACAAATGCTTTTGAAAATTTTTTTTATCATAAAGATTCTTTGATTAAACATATTGAAACGATAAAAGAATTATCCAGAGAAAATAAGATAACCATTAATATTGTTTTTCCAATAGAATCCAATATCAGATTATATAAAGATATTTTATATTCTGATATCAAAGAAATATTAAATTTAATAAAAGGTTATCAAGTACATATTTTACTTGAAAATAGAATTTTTATAAGAGAAGATGTATGTACTCCTTTAGAGATATGTAAGTTTTTTGGAGATGAACAACTTCTAACTTGTTTTAATATTAAAAATACATACAAGAGGAGTTTACTTTTTTTAGAAGACTTTAAAAGTTATGCGAAAAAATATATTCATAACAATGAAAAATACATTTATCAAATACATTTTAGTCCAATAGATAAAGATATTCATGAAAACTTAGAAGAACTTCAAAAAGATTTTATGTTTTTGAAAGAATTTCATTTAAATGAAAAATTAATTTGTATTGATGTAAAAGAGATACATGAACAAGATAAGATAGAAGAAGTAAAAGAACTAGAATTTTTAGAAAAAATAGGTTTGCAAAAATAATAGAAATAAATTATAATGATGATAGGTGGTAATATGAAATATTTAGAAAAAGTAAAAAGTACGACAATTGTATCTTCCATTATGTATATTTTAATTGGTCTTGTTATGGTCATTTTTCCAGAGTTTGTCAATGATTTTATTTGGTACATTATTGGAGGATTAATTGTTGTTTTCGGTATTTTACAACTAATGAATTATTTTAGCACTCCATATAAAAATTTTTTAACGGGAGTTGTTTTACTCATTAGTTTAGCCTCTATAGCACTTGGTGTTTATGTTATATTTTCTCCTGAAAAATTAATTTCTCTAGTACCACTTACAATCGGTGTAATCATGATTGTAGATGGAATTCAAAAATTAATTCAAATTCAAAGTATAAAAAAGGCTGGATATGATAATCCAATTGCTTTACTCATTTATGCATTATTATTAATTGTTTTAGGAATTATTTTAATTAAAAATCCATTTGGCGCTATTTTAACAGTTATCCGAATTATTGGCGTATTTTTAATAACCGATGCGATAGAAGAGTTAATTACAGTCAAGAAATATGAAAGAGCTTTTAAAAATTTTAAAGATAATGTAAGTCATAGTGTTAAAATCATAGAAGAGGAAAAATAACCTCTTTTTTTGATAATAATAGTAAATTAAAAGATTACATTATTGACATATAGTCTAAAATAATTTATAATGTACATAGATGAAAGAATTTTCATACAATAACAAAGGATACATTTGACTCCCTGAATCAGATGTAATCCCTTAGGATATCATCTGAAATCAACTTATGTTGAAATCAGATGTTTTTTTATTAAAAAAATAAAATATACATAATTATAAATATTATTACAAATAGAAGTAATATAATGAAAAAATAATATATTTATAGATTTATATAAAACTGTTTTTAATGTATTTCTACATATTTTTTTAATTGTTGAATGCATTAAAGAATATTAAAAATTTTTTTCGACAAAAAATACAAGTAAACATTGTTATAATTTTCTTGGTGAGCATTATGAAAATAATAAATTATTTTGTGACCTTTGTTTGTATTTCTTTTGGAATAGCAATTGGATTTTATCTTTTAAATGGATATGAAGATAAAGAAAATATTAAATTAGTAAATTTATCTAGTGAAGAACTTATATTTTTTAAGTATAAAGAATATAATAATGAAGATGAAATGAAAAAAGATGTTTTGAATTTAAATTCTTATATCTATACAAAAGAAAATGATAAATATCACGTTTACTTAGCAATTACAAAAAATGAAAAAAATATTTCAAAAATAAAAGGATTTTTTGAAAAAAAAGGGTATGTTATTAGTGAAGAGAAAATAATGGTTTCAAATGAACACTTCTTAAAACAGATTGAAAACTATGATTTACTTTTACAAAATACAGATAAAGAGGAAGTTATAGAAGCTATTATTAGTGGAGTATTAGAAAAATATGAGGAGGCTGTACGTGAAAATTAAAGACATACCTGAAAATGAAAGACCGGTGGAAAGATTATTATCTAAAGGAGAAAATGCTCTAAACAATGAAGAATTACTTGCTATTTTGCTTAAAACAGGAAGTAAAGATATATCAGCTAAAGAGTTATCTTTGCAAATCTTAAAAGAAGTTGGAGAAATTCAAAATTTACATGAATTATCATTTGAAAGATTAAAAAAAATTAAAGGCATTGGTAATATGAAAGCTGCTACTATTTTAGCTTTTTTAGAATTATCAAAAAGAATAAATGAAGAGGAAACCATATATCAGCATAAACTAAATACTCCTCTTTCTGTTTTTAATTACTATAAGAATAAATTAAAAAATGAAACGCAAGAACATTTCTATGTTTTATACTTAAATCCTAAAAAAGAAGTTATTAAAGAAAAACTTCTTTTTATTGGAACACTTAATCAAAGCATTATTCATCCTAGAGAAATATTTAAAGAAGCATTTAAGTATTCAGCATTTTCTATTATATGCGTACATAATCATCCATCTGGAAATCCTATGCCCAGTATGGCAGATAAAAAAATAACAGAAACTTTAATTCAAATTGGTAAGCTTATGGGAATACCTTTAAGTGATCATATGATTATAGGAAAAAATCAATATTATAGTTTTTTTGAAGAAAATCCATGGTAAATTTAAAAAAAGTATATTATAATAGGGGTTAGGTGATGAGAAGTGTATCATAGAAGAAGAGATAATCATACATTAACACTTGGTATTATGACCTTTATTTTATTTTTAGTTGTTGTGACTTTAAATCTTTATCCAAAACTTAAAGATTTCAATGCAACAGCCTATTTTAAAGATGTAGAAGTAAAAATTGTAAGTTTTGTGTCTAAACCATTTTTATCCATGAAAAAAACATCAAAGAAAAAAAGCACAAAATCTCTAGAAAAAGATTATGAAAAATTAAAAAAGAAAGTTGATGCGATTGAAAGTCAAGAAAAAAAAATAGAATCTCTTGAAAAAGAAGTTGAAGAACTCAAAAAACAACTAGAATTAAATACTACTTTAGGTGAAAAGATGAAAATTAATGCTACCGTAATTAATCGAACAGTAGATTATTGGAATCAAAAATTAACGATCGATAAAGGAAAAAAAGAGCATGTACAAAATGGAATGGCTGTAATTACACCAAAAGGACTTATTGGTATTACAACTAGTACTTCCAATCATGCTAGTAGCGTAAAACTATTAACTAGTGAAACATTTACTAAAATATCTGTTCGTATTAAAGTGGATGATCATTATGTTTATGGATTATTATCGGGATATAAAGATAAAAAATTTATTGTGGAAGGAATTTCAGAAAATGGCGAAATAAAAGAAGATGCTGTCGTAACGACAACAGGAATGGGAAAAACATTTCCAGCAGGATTGTTCGTTGGAAAAGTTAGTAAGGTGACTACTGATAATTTTGATTTAGCTAAGCTTGTAGAAGTAACGCCAAGCGCTGATTTTGAAGATTTAACATATGTAACTGTTGTTAAAAGGGATGAAAACTATGATAATCATTAATATATTAATTTCCTTTTTTCTTCAAAGTATTTTAACTAATTTTATTTCACTTAATACAAAATTCTTAAACCCTCTTTTTGTTTTATCTTCTCTCATTTTAATTTGTCCTTATTTTAAAAATAATTATAAATATTATATTACGGCTTTACTTATGGGATTTTCCTATGATGCCCTTTTTTCAGCGCTTCCTTTTCAAAATGCATTTGTTTTTGTATTATTAAGTTATATTATAAGGTTTCTATATAAAAATTTTAGAGAAAATTTTTTATCTATTCATATTTTTCAATTCATTATTATCTTTTTTTATCGCGTTTTTGACTATTTATTATTAATCATGATTGAAGACTATGATTTTACAATTAACAATTTTAATAAAATATTACTTTCGTCTTTCTTATTAAATATGATTTATATCACAGTTTTATATTTTATTATGAAATATATAACGAAAATATTGGAAAAAAAATTCAAAAAAAATATCAAAAAAATATAGAAAAAAATCTATATTTTTTCTTTTTCTATGATACAATATTATTGGTGGTAGAAATGCAAAAAACTAGAAGTGAACTTAGAGAAGACATTATGACAATTCTTTATCAGAAAAACATTTATGATCAAAATAAAATGAAGTATAATATTGATGATATAATTAAAGAAGTATCGATTATCGATAATGAATTTGTAAAGGAAATCGTATATGGTGTAATAACTTATCAGAAAGATATTGATGCTTTAGCCAATCATTATTTAAAAGACTGGACGATTGAAAGATTAGGAAATACAGATTGTGCTATTCTTAGAATGGGAATTTATGAACTCATGTATACAAAAACACCTCCTATTGTATCTATCAATGAAGCTATTCTTTTATCTAAAAAATATAGTGATGATGATGTTCGTAAGATGATTAATAGTGTTTTAGATAAAGTATATCATGAGAGGGTACTATAATGGATGATAAATATTTAACTGTCATTGCTTTAACGAAATATTTAAAATATAAGTTTGATAGTGATGATCATTTAAGAACAGTCTTTTTAAAGGGTGAAGTTTCTAATTTTAAAGCACATCAGACTGGGCATTTATACTTTTCTATTAAAGATGAATATAGCAAAATAAATGCTATTATGTTTTCTAGTAGTGCTAAAAAATTAACATTTAAGCCTAAAGAAGGTGATAAAGTTTTATTAAAGGGTAGAGTCAGTATCTATGAAAGTACTGGTGGATATCAAATTTATGTAGATTCTATGGAACTTGATGGTATTGGAAATCTTTATATCGCTTTTGAAAAATTAAAAAAAGAACTTGCTAAAGAGGGATTATTTGATTCAAAATATAAAAAACCTATTCCTAAAATTCCAGATAAAGTTGGCATTATAACGGCTCCTGTAGGTGCAGCAATTAAAGATATATTATCAACGATAGAAAGAAGATTTCCGTTTTGTGAAACCTATTTGTTTCCTAGTTTAGTACAAGGAGAATTTGC